>DATCXE010000543.1:0-5314 GCA_036565985.1 Bradyrhizobium sp. | reverse complement strand
TTCGACGTCGAACTGCGATGCGTTGCGCTGCCGGTGCGCGATTTTACCGGCCAAGTCATTGGCGCCCTCGGAATATCCGGACCGGTCTGGCGGCTGTCGATCGACGCGCTGCAGAAGCGCGCGCGCATTGTGCGCGCCGCCGCCGACCGGCTGTCGTCTGAATTCGGCTTTGCCGGCGCGCCCGGGCCACGCATCAAGGCGGTTGTTTGAAGAGGAAGGCCTATGCCACGGCACCCGACTTATGTACCTCACGGCGTGATCCCGGCGGTGCTACTGCCGTTCGACAACGATCTCGCGATTGACGAGGCGAGTTTCCGCAAGCACCTGCGCGATGTCGCGGCCGTCGAGGGCCTGTCGGCTGTCACCCTCAACGCGCATTCGACGGAGGTCGCTTCCTGCACCTTCGACGAGCAACGCCGTGTGCTCGAGATCGCGCAAGACGAGATCGGCGGTCGTCTTCCGATCATCAATGGTATCTGGGCCGATGGAAGCATCGAGGCCGCGCGGCTGGCGCGCATGGCGACGCAGGGCGGCGCCTCCGCGCTGCTGGTGTTTCCGCCGGCGCCGTTCACGCTTGGCCAGTCGCCGGGCATGGTGCTGACGCATTTCAAGCGGATCGCCGACGCCACCGACCTGCCGCTCATCGCGTTCCAGTATCCGTTGGCGAGCGGGCAGGGCTACCCGAAAGACACCTTGCTCAAGCTGGTTGAGGAAGTGCCCACAGTGCGCGCAATCAAGGACTGGATCGGCAACGTGCCGCACCACGAATGGCACATTCGTACGCTGCAAAGCCTGCCGCGGCCGGTGAACGTGCTCACAACACATAGCTCCTGGCTGTTCTCTTCCCTGGTGCTGGGCTGCAACGGCTTGCTGTCTGGCTCGGGCAGCGTCATCGCCGATCTGCAGGCCCGCCTGTTCCGTGCCGTGCAAGCTGACGATCTGGCCGAAGCCAAGCGGCTCAACGAGCGCATCGCGTCGACCGCGAAAGTGTTCTACGCCGATCCTTTCGTCGACATGCACAACCGCATGAAGGAGGCGCTGGTACTGCTCGGCAAGCTGCCGCGCGCGGTGGTGCGTCCGCCGCTCGTCAAGCTTGATCAGCCTGAAATCGTGCGTATCCGCGCGGCGCTCGTGGAAGCGGGATTGCTGGACAAGAACGCCACGCGTGACGCCGCATAAACTTCTTCTTCCCTCCCCCTGAAAGAGGGAGGTCGATTGCCGCTGTGGAGCGGCGGCACCCTACCTTCCCCCTTTCAGGAGGAGGGAAGGAGAGTGCGTTACATGATCGCGAATTCCGTATTCTTCCGGTCCGTCACCAGCATGCTGCCCGGATAATGCGTGATGCAGAAGTCCGGATTAATCGTCGCGATCACCGATTGCGGGGTTACTCCGCAGGCCCAGAACACCGGTAACTCGTCCTCGCCGACAGGCACTGCGTCGCCATAGTCCGGCCGGCTGAGGTCGGCGATTCCGATCAGCTCAGGTTTTCCGATATGTACCGGCGCGCCGTGCACGGCTGGAAAGCGCGTGGTGATCTGCACCGCGCGGATGGCGTCTGCCGGCTTCATCGGCCGCATTGATACCACCATCGGCCCATGGAAGGGGCCGGCTTCGGCAGTCGCAATCGATGTCCGGTACATCGGAACATTGCGTCCGAGCGTGATGTGGCGAAGCTCGATGCCCTCGGCCATCAGCGCTTCCTCGAACGAAAACGAGCAGCCGATCACAAAGCTCACAAGGTCGTCGCGCCACACGTTGCGAATATCGTTTGGCTCGGCTTCGAGCGCGCCGTCGCGCCATACCCGATAGCGCGGCAGGTCGGTGCGAATATCGAGGTCCTCGCCCAGCCTAGGCACGCGCCAGTCGCCCGGTGCGGAAACGCCAATTAGCGGGCAGGGCCTCGGATTGAGCTGGCAGAAGCGCAGGAAATCGCCGGCCAGCCGCTCGGGCAGGATCGCAAGATTGCCCTGCACGAAGCCCGGTGCCAAGCCCGCGGTCGGGCCGCGATGGCTGCCTGCCCGGATCGCGAGCCGCGCTGCGCGTCCGCTCTGTGAGGAAGCTGCGTCCTCTCGACACATCGCTGTAACTGTCATGCGTCTCATCCGGTTCGCGTTTCATTGGGCGTGGCGTCGCCTAACGCCCGCCTCCGAAGCGCGCCGCGCTCAACCCAGCAGCCCGAACTCATATTCGACCATGTGAGCGCGCCTGCATCAATACGGAAATAGCAGTTGAAACTTGGAACGGGATCGCGTTTGCTTGAGGGACCAAGAAAGTTATTGCCCCAAAAGTGGGTGTCTCAGGGGAGGAAATTGGCATGTCTCGTCGCTCTCGTTTGATCCGATGGGCCCTCGCCGGCGTCGCGGCCGCGGGGGTCGTCGTGCCGGCCCAGGCGCAGCAGCAGCAGGCTTCGACCGTTAAGCTCGGCATCGTTTCATTTCTGACCGGACCGGCGGCGGCGCCGTTCGGTATTCCCGGCCGCAATGGCGCCGAGATCGTCATCGAGGCGCTGAATTCCGGCAAGGCGCCGGCGCCGTACAACGCGGTCGGCTTGGGCGGTAGCAAGATCGAAGCGAAATATGTCGACGAGGCCGGCTCCGCGGCCAACACCGTCACCGAATATCGCAACCTTGTGCAGCGCGACCATGTCGATGCCGTGGTTGGCTATGTCTCGTCCGGAAGCTGCCTGGCGGTGACGCCGGTGGCCGAGGAACTCAAGACCCTGACCGTTCTCTACGATTGCGGTACGCCGCGCATTTTCGAGGAGAAGGCGCGCTCCTATGTGTTCCGCGTCAGCCCGCATGCTACGATGGATAATGTCGCGGCCGCCTTGTACGTGCTGGCCAAAAAGAAGAACCTCAAGAGTTATTCCGGCATCAACCAGAACTACGCCTGGGGTCAGGATTCATGGCGCGACTTCGTCGGCGCCATGAAGGTGCTGGCACCCAAGGTCACTGTCGACAAGGTGTTGTTCCCGAAGATTTTCGCCGGTGAATATGGCGCCGAGATTTCGACGCTGCTGACCTCGAAGTCGACGGTCCTGCACACGAGCTTCTACGACGGCGATCTGGAGAGCCTCGTCTACCAGGAGCAGGCGCGCGGTCTCGACAAGCGCATGACCATTGTCATGACCACCGGCGAGGCGGCGATGGCCCGGCTGCGCGACAAGATGCCGAACGGCACCATCATCGGCGGCCGTGGCCCCAACGGTCCGCTGGCGCCCAAGTCGGCGCTCAATGATTGGTTCCAGAAAATCTATACCGATCGCTATAACACGCCGCCGACCTATCCGGCCTATCAGATGGCGCAGTCGCTGCTTGGCCTGAAGCTTGCCTATGAGAAGGCCCAAAAGGCGGGCGCCAAGAAACCGACAGCGGAACAGGTCGCGGCGGCCTTCAAGGGCATGGAATTCGACGCGCCATCTGGCCACATCAAGATGGCGCTGGGCGACGGGCACCAGGGCATCTCGGCGACGGCCTATGGCACCTATCGCTTCAACAAGAAGACTAATTCGCCGGAACTCGTCGACATCATGCGCTTTCCGGCGGAGTGCGTGAATCCGCCGGCTGGCGTCAATGCCGACGACTGGATCAAGGACGGCATGAAGGGCGCCAAGTGCAAGTGATAAGGTGCAAGTGATCGAGTGCAAATGACCGCTTGCACTTGACGCATCGGGTACGAAGAACTGCGGCGGGGAGGGGCAGGCAAGCCCTTATCCCCGCCGCCCCGTCCTCATAGCCCAGCGGAGCCAACCCCGTGCTGACCGCTTTCGCCATTCTCACCGACGGGCTTGTCTACGCGGCCTATCTCTTTATCGTGGCGATCGGGCTCACGCTGATCTTCGGCGTGATGAAGATATTGAACGTCGCGCACGGCTCCTTCTACGCCTTCGGCGCTTATGGCGCGGCGACCGCGGTCGGCATCTACGCGAATTCCGGCCTGCCGGCGGCGCTCGGATTCCTATTCATGATCGCGCTGGCGATGGCGATCGGGCTCGTCATGGGTATCGTCCTAGAGCGGGGCGTCTTGCGGCTGGTCTATGGCAAGGACGAGGTGGTCATCGTCCTTGTCACCTATGCTGTGTTCCTCATTCTGGAAGACGTCATCGTCCTGATCTGGGGCGCGCGCTCCTATTCGGCCTGGCAGCCGATGGTGGCGGCCGGCAATATCGAAGTCGGCGAGCTGATCCTTTCCAACTACGACATCATCCTGGTAGGCATCGCGGCGTTGCTCGCCGTGCTTGCCTATTGGTCGTTGAAATTCACGCGGTATGGCCGGCTGCTCACTACGGTGATCTTCGACCGCGAGACGGCGGCGGCATTCGGCGTCAACGTCACGGTGGTCTATACCGTGACCTTCATCATTGGCGCGATGCTCGGGGCCTTGGGCGGCGCGGTCATGGCGCCGAAGATATCGGTGACGCTCGGCATCGGCGTCGAGGTGATCGTGCTCGCCTTCGCGGTGGTCGCCATCGGCGGCATGGGATCGATCGAAGGCGCGCTGGTCGGCGCGCTGATCGTCGGAATCTGCCGAGCGGCGGCGGTACACCTGGCGCCGCAGATCGAGTTGTTCGTCATCTACGGCGTCATGGCGCTGGTGCTGGTGGTGCGGCCTTACGGCTTGTTCGTACGCGCCCAGCCAAGGAAGATATGACATGAGTGGGCGGACGCTGCTGGCAGGCGGGCTCATGTTCCTGATCGCCGCGGTGGCGGCGCCCTTTCTGCAGGGCTGGGTCGTGTCGCTGGCGACGATCGCCTTCGCCAATGCGTTGGTCGTGCTCGGGCTGATAGTGCTGTGGCGCGCGGGCCTCGTCTCCTTCGGGCAGGCGCTCTATTATTGCATTGGGGCCTATGCCGTCGCGCTGACGGCGCGCTGGATTGGTGTCACCGACGCCATCGTGCTCGTGTTGCTCGGTGGCATCTGCGCCGGGATCACGGCGGCGCTGTTAGGCGTGCTGCTGGCGCGCTACCGCGAGATCTTCTTCGCGATGCTCAGCCTCGCGCTGTCGATGATCCTCTACGGCGTCCTGGTGAAGAGCGAATCCCTCGGCTCGACCGATGGCTTCAGCGTGGCCACGCCGAGCTTTTTCGGTTATGCGCCGCACCAGGGCGCGCTCGGCCTGTCGCTCTATTGGCTGACGCTCGCGGTCGATGCCGTCGCCGCCGCGCTAGTCAGCGTCTATTTCCGCTCGGTCGCGGGTGCGCTTGCGGCGCCGGTCCGCGACAACGAGATCCGGGTCGAGTTCCTCGGCGTATCGGTGAACCGCATCATTCATGTCAAAGTGGTGATCGCGGGCGTTCTCGGCGGCCTCGGCGGA
>DATCXE010000542.1:0-7838 GCA_036565985.1 Bradyrhizobium sp. | reverse complement strand
ACGCACCGCCAGGCTGCTGGCACCCCCGTAAAACCACGGTATGCGCGCTGCTGGAACGGTAAGTATGCTTACGAAAATCTGTGACCTTTGAACTCGCAGTGGTTGTGTGTCGGCTAATATTTTGTCAAATGTAGAGGTGCGGGATTTTGCCAATACGTCCCGGGGCTTTGCCGGCCCGGAATGGTCGGTAGGCGTCGGTATCAGGATGCTTCCAACACGCATTTGCGTTTGGCCACCATCCACAACATCGCAGGATTCCCGTGGTTTTTTGAGACAAACACGCGGTCGATACGTACTTTAACGCGGCAAATACGGATGAACTCCTGACTTATTCCCCCAGGGTTCCCGATCGAAGGATGTAAAACCAGAATGAATAGATCAGCAGCAAAGAAGATGAAGCAGCGCAGTGCCGGAAAACCCGACATCGAATTGGGCAAGCGCATTCGTCTGCGGCGTGTGGAACAGAAGATCTCGCAGGCAGAACTCGGGGACAAACTCGGCGTCAGCTTCCAGCAGGTTCAGAAGTACGAGAAGGGCGTCAATCGCGTCGGCGCCGCCCGTCTGCAGCAAATCGCCACCGCGCTCGATGTGCCGGTCACCTTCTTCTACGATGGCGATGGAAAGGCGCGGGAAGTCGAGAGCCTGCTGTTTCTGGACAGCGCGTTCAGCCTGAGGCTGCTGCGCGCCTACAGCAAGATCAAGGACCAGACCGTGCAGCGTCAACTGGTGTCCTTGATGGAGTCGATTGCCGCGAACGAAGACTAGGCCTTGCCGGGACTGGATCGCAGCACCGCGGACCCGATCATTCATCGCGAGCGGATCGCCGGGTAGCTTGTTGCTGCGCCAGGTCAAATGTATCTGATTGTACAAAATCATTATGTCGCCGCATTGGATGGCGACGTGCGGCCATTTTTCACATCGAGATTCCAGATCGCTCCCCGCCTGAATTTTCCACAATCATAGCCTTGCCGAGCGGTCTTGATATGGACCGCAGCGCCGTCCGACGGCCTTGCCCGGTACACCAGATTTTGATCAACAAGACTGGCTCACCGGTTTGGGGAGGCGACAACGCTGATCCTTCTCCACGGCTGGCGCTCAAACGCCTCGCGCCGCGTCCGGCTGTACCTGATG
This sequence comes from Bradyrhizobium sp., assembly GCA_036565985.1. Classification (GTDB taxonomy): domain Bacteria; phylum Pseudomonadota; class Alphaproteobacteria; order Rhizobiales; family Xanthobacteraceae; genus Bradyrhizobium. The sequence goes on along the minus strand of DATCXE010000542.1, from coordinate 6,707 downwards.
GTCTCGCCTGCGAAAGCCATGTCGTGGATATGGCTGCATTGGAGGCCCGAAAGAAACATCCGCGGGTCGCGGCGTGGTGGGCTAGACTGCAAGCGACCGACCTTCGCCCATGCGACCTTCGGTCCCCTCGTTGATTCCTGAAATAGACTGGACACCGCGATGCTCGACATCCCCAAAAATGCCGAAAAATCCCATGCCGACGGCAGGATCCTGCAGGGCGTCAGCGAAGGTGTCGGTGTCATCACCTTCAACAATCCAGAGAAGCGCAACGCGATGTCGCTCGAAATGTGGGAGGGGCTCGGCAGCGCGCTGGTCGAACTGCGCGACAATCCCGACGTTCGCGTCGTGATCCTGGTCGGCGCCGGCGACAAGGCCTTCGTTTCGGGCGCCGACATCAGCCAGTTCGAAAAGACCCGCCACAATGCGGCGGCCTCCGAAGAATATTCGAGGCGCAGCGAGGCGCAACGCGCGCTGCTGGCGAACTACCCGAAGCCGACGATCGCGTGCATTCGGGGATTCTGCCTGGGCGGCGGCATGCAGGTCGCCATGCTGACGGATATCCGCATCGCTTCCGATAACAGCCAGTTCGGCATTCCAGCCGCGCGGCTCGGCATCGCCTACGGCTATGACGGCCTCAAGCATCTGGTCTCGCTGGTCGGTCCGTCCTGGGCGCGGCTCATCATGTACACGGGCATGCGGCTCGATGCCGCGGAAGCGTTGCGGATCGGTCTGGTCGATCGGGTGCTGCCGGACCAGGAATTGTGGGGCGCAACCATGGAAATCGCACGCACAATCTCCGGCAACGCGCCGCTGGCCATTCAGGCCGCCAAGATCACCATCGCCGAAGTGCTGAAGGACGAGAGCCGGCGCGACATGGATGCGATCAGGAAGATCGGCATGGCCTGCATGGACTCGGAGGATTTCCGCGAAGGCCGAACGGCTTTTATGGAAAAGCGCAAGCCGCAGTTCAAGGGGAAGTAGCGTTACCCGTCACCGCAAAGCAAGAATGGATTGCTTCGTCACTTCGCTCCTCGCAATGACGGCGCGGCAGGTTGCTACAGCGCTGCCAGCACCGCTTTGGTAATGTCCGCGGTGCCGTTACCGCCGCCGAATTCCATTGGCTTGATGCCACCAGCATACGCCTTGTCGACGGCGCGCTCGATGCGTTCGCCGGCTTCGGCGGCGCTCTCGAGGCCGTGCTTTTCTGCGAGCCAGTCCAGCATCATCGCTGCCGACAGGATCATCGCGGTGGGATTGGCCTTGCCCTGCCCCATGATGTCAGGCGCGGTGCCATGGCACGGCTGGAATATCGCGTGGCGGTCGCCGATATCGGCTGATGGTGCCATGCCGAGGCCGCCGATCAGGCCGGCGGCGAGATCGGAAAGAATGTCGCCGAACATGTTCTCCGTCACCATGACGTCGAAATCCCAGGGCCGCTTCACCAGCATCAGCGAACAGGCGTCGACATAGACCCGGTCGGTCTTCACATCAGGATGGCGCTTGGCGGCTTCGTCGAACATCTCGCGAAAGAATGCGAACGCCCTGAACACGTTCGCCTTGTCGACGCAGGTCAAGCCGCCGTTGGCCTTGCCGCGCGCCTTGCGGCGTTCGGCGAGCTTGAAGGAAAACTCGAACAGCCGCTCCGAGGTCTTGCGGGTGATGACGAGCGTCTCGCGCGCCTCGGTCTCGGTCACGACGCCCTTGCCCATCGACGCGAACAGGCCTTCGGTGGATTCCCTGATCAGGACGAGATCGATGCCGCGCTGATCGGCGCCAACGATCGGGCTCGGCACGCCCGGAATCAGCCGCGCCGGGCGCACGCCGGCATAGAGATCGAAGTGGAAGCGCAGTTCGATCTGCGGCGCGATCTCGGTGTTGTCGGGATAACGCACCGACGGCAGGCCGCAGGCGCCGAGCAGGATGGCGTCCGCCTCCTCGCAAAGCCGTACCGTACTCTCCGGCATCGATTTTCCCGTCGCCAGATAATTGTTGGCGCCGGCCGGCGCGTCGGTGAAGCGGAACCGCAAATCCGTCGTCGCTTCGATCCTGCGCAGGACTTCGAGCGCCGGCGCCATGACTTCAGGGCCGATGCCATCGCCGCCGAGCACGGCAATGTGGAGCGCGTTGTTTGCGGACATGAAATTTCCCCAACAGGGTTGTCATTCCGGGGCGCGAAGCGAACCCGGAATCTCGAGATTCCGGGTCTGGTCCTTCGGACCATCCCGGAATGACGGAGACCTACGGCGTCAGCACCGCGCGACCGACCAGTTTTCCCTGCTGCAGATCGGTCAGCGCTTGATTGGCCTTGGCGAGCGGCATGGTCGTCACCGGAATCGGCGCAATCTTCCTGGTGCGAACGAGATCGAGCAACTCCTGGGTTTCGCGCAGGTTACCGACATAGCTTCCCTGGATCGTGACCGCCTTGATCGGAATCAGCGGCAGCGCCCAGGGCGCGCCGCCGCCGAACAGCCCAACAATGACGAGCTTGCCGCCCTTGGTGAGACAGTCGAAGCCGAGTTGCGTGGTCTGGGCGTTGCCGACCAGATCGATCACCGCGCGGATCGGGCCGCCGGCCTTCTTCGCGAGTTGCTCCAGTGCATCCGGCGCCTTGCCGTCGACGGTGGCGAGCGCGCCTGCGGCTTCCGCGGCCTCGCGCTTCTTCGCGTCGATGTCGACGACGATGGCGCCCTTGCCGCCCATTGCTTTCAGCAGCGTCAGCGCCATCAGCCCCAGCCCGCCGGCGCCGAAGATCACGATCGGCGAGTTGAAGGCAAACTCGACCTTCTTCAGCGCGCTGTAAGTGGTGACGCCGGAACACGCATAGGGTGCCGCGGTCACCGGATCGAGGCCCTTCAGATTCAGCAGGTACTTGGGATTCGGTACCGTCATGTGATCGGCATAACCGCCGTCGCAATAGACGCCGAGCGAATTCGGCTTGACGACGCACATGTTCTCGTCGCCGCCGCGGCAGGTCTCGCACTTGCCGCAACCCAGCCAGGGGTAGACCAGCGCGATGTCGCCAACCTTGAGGTCGCCCTTGTCGGCGGCCGTAGCGTCAGGCCCGAACGCCGCCACCTCGCCGACCGTCTCGTGACCCATGGTGCGCGGCAGCGACACGCCGCGATCCTTCAGCGACAGCGGCTTGCGGCCATGGCCGAGATCATAACCGCCTTCCCAGATGTGAAGGTCGCTATGACAGACACCGGCCGCCTTCACCTTGATTAGCACCTGCGTACCCGTCGGCTGCGGCGTCTCCTGATCCACCTCTTTCAGGGGAGCATTGAACTCGGCGACCTGAAAACTCTTCATCGCATATCTCCCGTCATTCTTGTTCTTGGGCGCATTTGAAGGCGGACATTGCCACGTCTGCCCTATCGAGACAAACGCAGGTGGCCGCCTCCCGGTATTCAGATCAGGGGATGATGGCAGGCCACGAGTTGGCCCGGCGCCACCGCTCGCAGTTCCGGCATCTCGTCGCTGCATCGCTGATCCGCTCGCGGACAGCGGGTCCGAAACCGGCACCCGGATGGCGGTGCAATCGGCGACGGCGGCTCACCAACCGGCACGGTTTCGGTCGGACGGACATCCGGATCGGGCACCGGGATCGCCTCGATCAGCAGCGCGGTATAGGGATGCGCCGGGCTGTCGAACAGTTGTTCGGAGGGCCCGACTTCGCACAAGCGGCCGAGATACATCACCGCGACGCGGTCGCTCACGGCTTTGACCACGGCGAGATCGTGCGCGATGAACAATAGCGTCAATCCGAAACGCGCCTTCATCTCCTCCAGCAGATTGAGGATCTGGGCGCGGATGGAAACGTCAAGCGCGGAGACCGGCTCGTCGCAGACGATGAATTCCGGATTGAGGATGAGCGCACGCGCAATGCAGATGCGCTGGCATTGTCCGCCGGAAAATTCGTGCGGCAGGCGCCCGACCACCAGGTTTGGATCGAGACCGACGGCGCTGAGCACCTCGTAGACCAGGTCCTTGCGCCTGGCCGGATCCTTGACGCCTGCGATCACCAGCGGCTCGGCAACGATGTCGCCGATCCTGCGGCGCGGATTCAGCGACGCAATCGGATCCTGGAAAATCAGCTGCACGCGGCGGCGCATCAGCCGCAACGCGTCGCCCTGCATCGCGGTGAGATCGTGGCCGTCGAACAACACCTGCCCCGATGTCGGCCTGCGCAGTTGTAATACCGCGCGGCCGAGAGTCGACTTGCCGCAACCGGATTCGCCGACCAGGCCGAGGGTTTCGCCGCGGGAGATCTGCAGGTTGACGCCGGACACCGCGTGAACGGTCTTGGCGCCGACAGGGTATTCGACGACGAGGTTGTTGACTTCGAGCAGCGGTTCGCCCGACGCGGACGGCAAAGCGGATGGTGAGACTTGCAGCATCATGCGCCGGCACCCGCATGGACTTCGATCGGGTGGAAGCAGGCGAACTGGTGCTCCAGCGACTCAGCCTGCGCCAGCGCCGGCTTTTCGGTATGGCAGCGGGCCACCGCATAGCGGCAGCGCGGTGAGAACGAACACCCCTTCAGCGGCCGGGTCGGATCGGGCGGACGTCCCGATATCGCCGGCAGCGGCGTATGCGGCGCGGCATCGAGCCTCGGAAGCGCGGCGAGCAGCGCCTCGGTATAGGGCATCCGCATTTTCTTGAACAGATCGGGCGTCGGTGCGCGCTCGACCACGCGGCCGGCATACATGACCGCGACTTCGTCGGTACGTCCGGCCACGACGCCAAGATCGTGGGTGATGATGATCATCGCCATATGGCGGCGGCGCTGTTCGCGCGCCAGGAGATCGAGGATCTGCGCCTGGATCGTCACGTCCAGCGCGGTGGTCGGCTCGTCGGCTATCAGCAGTTTCGGTTCGCATGACAGCGCGATCGCAATAGCCACCCGCTGCCGCATGCCGCCGGAGAGTTGATGCGGGTATTGCGCCAGCCTTTGCTCGGGGGCGGGAATGCCGACCGCGGCGAGCAATTCGACGCTCCGCCTGACGGCGGCGGCCTCGTCGAGTTCGAGATGCTCCTTCAGCGTCTCGATCAACTGGGTGCCGATCGTGAGCACCGGGTTGAGCGAAGTCATGGGGTCCTGGAACACGACGGCCAGCGACCGGCCGCGCAGCTTGCGCAGCTTTTCCGGCGAAAGTTGCAGCAGATCCTGGCCGTCGAACATCACGCGGCCAGTCAGCTTTGCCTTCTTCGGCAGCAGTTGCAGGATCGCCCGCGACAGCATGGTCTTGCCGCAGCCGGACTCGCCAACGACGCCGAGCGTCTGGCCTGCGCCGACGGTAAGATCGACACGGTCCACCGCACGCAGATTGCCGCGAGGCGTCGGCAACTCGACAGAGACATCCTCGACGGAAAGCAGGGTATTCCCGGTCACAGCGCGCCCTGCCGTGGATCGGTCAGCGCCCGCAAGGTGTCGCCGACGAGGTTGAAGGAAAGCACAGTAAGAAACATTGCCGCCGCCGGCATGAAAGCAAGCCGCGGCGCCACATCGAGGCTCTCGCGGCCCTCGCCGATCATGCTGCCCCAGCTCGAGATCGGCGGCGGCACACCGAGACCCAGGAACGACAGCGAGCCCTCCACCACGATGATGACGGCAACACCGAGCAGGAAGAAGGCCAGCAGCGGCAGCATGACATTGGGCAGCAATTCGCGCAGCAGGATCCGCGAATGTGTCGCCCCCAGCGCCTGGGCCGCGATCACGAATTCACGCCGCGCCAGCGTCAGCGTCGATGCCCGCGCCACCCGCATGAAGGCGGGAACGCTGAGCACACCGAGAATCAAGGTCAGGTTGAAAATCGATTGCCCAAGATAGGCAGATACGGCCAGCGCCAGGATCAAAGGCGGAAACGCCAGCAGCACATCCATGCTTCCGACCACCATCGTCTCGAACCGGCCACGGAAATAGCCGGCAAGCATGCCGAGCGCTCCGCCGACGACGAGCCCGATCACCGGCGCGCACACGCCGACAACCAGCGATATCCGCGCCCCATAGATCAGGCGCGAGAGTTCGTCGCGGCCGAGTCCATCGGTGCCAAGCCAATGCTCCGCCGAAAACGGCGCTCGCCGTTCCAGCATGTCCATGTCGGTCGGGCTCGGCAACGGCAGCACGGTCGCGAAAATCGCCACGGCGAAAACGAAAACCAGCCAGCCGACCGCCAGCCAGAACAGCATGCCAAGCCGCCGGCCCTTGCGCGCAGGCTGCGTGACAGCCTCCTCGGCAACTTCGAGTTCAAGCGTGGCCATGGCGGATCCTGGGATCGAGAACGGCGTAGAGCAGATCGACGATGAAGTTCATGATGACGAAGCCGGCACCGACCAGCAGCACGACGCCTTGCAGGATGATGAGGTCGCGGGTGCCGATCGCCCCGATCAGCAGACGGCCGATACCCGGAAGCGCAAAGATCACCTCGACAATGACAGCACCACCGATCAGCCGGCCGATATTGATGCCGGTGATCGTCACCAGCGTCAGCGACGACGGCTTCAGCGCGTGCACGAACAGGATGCGCGAGGCCTTCAGGCCCTTGGCCTTGGCCAGTGCGATATAGTCTTCCTGCAGCGTCGCGATCATGTCGGATCGCAGTACGCGCATGATGCCGGGCCATTCGGCGAGCGCCAGCGTCAGCGCCGGCAGCACCATGAAGCGCAGATTTGCCGCGGGGTCCTCGGCGAACGGCACATAGCCGGTC
>DATCXE010000540.1:0-2890 GCA_036565985.1 Bradyrhizobium sp. | reverse complement strand
CGACGCTCGCCAAGTTCGACATGGTGCCGAACTACAAGAACACCGAGGACTACAAGAAGTTCGTGGTCGAGGTCACCGATTCCGAACGCAAGGTGATCGAGACGCTCGGTTTGGGCAAGAAGACGAACTGACGTCGCCTGTGTCCCGGACGCGGTGCAGCGCGCAAAGCGCTGCTCCGCAGAGCCGGGATCCACTGCATCCGCAGACGCTGCGCCGACAATCATGGACCCCGGCTCTGCAGCGCACCACCATAGCGCGTCAAGACGCGCGTAAACGCGCTAACGGCGCGGCGCTCCGTCCGGGGAACGACCTGAGAGCAATTCAATGAGCAACGACACCAACGTCAAATTCCGCCTCAACAATTCCGAAATGTGGGGCGGACTGATCGGCCTCGCGCTCGGCGGGTTTGTGATCTGGTCGGGACTGAAGCTGAAGCTCGGCACCATCAACGACCCCGGCGCCGGTTTCGTGCTGTTCTATACCGGGATCCTGATGTGCCTGTTCGCCGCCTCGATCATCTTTGCGGCGTTGACCGAAGGCGGGCCGACGCTCGGATCGCGCTGGGAGAACGCCCGCTGGACCCGGCCGCTCCTGGTGATCGTCTGCCTGATCGCCTTTTCCTTCGCGCTCGACCCGCTCGGCTTCCTGCTGTCCTCGATACCGCTGATGCTGCTGCTGTTGCGCGTGGTCGATCCGGTACGCTGGACGCTCGCCATTCCCATCGCCGTGCTGGTTCCGCTCGGGATGTGGTGGGTCCTCAAGCGCCTGCTCCTGATCCAGTTGCCTTCGGGCATGTTCGAAATCGGCTGACCGCACCATGGACACGCTCATCAATGTCGCCCACGGCTTCGGCGTCGCGCTGCAGCCCGTCAACCTGATCTACTGCTTCATCGGCGTCTTCATCGGCACGCTGGTCGGCGTGCTGCCCGGCATCGGCCCGATCTCCGCGATGTCGCTGCTGCTGCCGATCACGCTGTCTGGAACGCCGGAGTCCGGCATCATCATGATGGCCGGCATCTATTACGGCTCGATGTATGGCGGCTCGACCACCTCGATCCTGGTCAATATTCCCGGCGAGGCTGCATCCGTCGTCACCTGCATCGATGGCCACCAGATGGCCAAGCAGGGCCGCGCCGGGCCAGCGCTCGGTATCTCCGCGTTCGGCTCCTTCATCGCCGGCACCTTCGCGCTGGTCGCACTGATGCTTGTGGCGCCGAAGCTCGCCAGCGTCGCCATCGCGTTCGGACCCGCCGAATATTTTAGCCTGATGGTGCTCGGCCTCGTGGTCCTGACCTTCCTGACGCAGGGCTCGATGCCGAAGGCGCTGCTGATGGCCTGCATCGGCGTCGTGCTCGGTGTGGTCGGCCTCGACAGCATCACCGCGCAACCGCGCCTGACTTTCGGCCGGGTGGAGTTGATCGACGGCATCGGCCTCGTCCCCGTGGTGATGGGCCTGTTCGGCGTCGCCGAAGTGCTGCTCAACACCGAGCAGGCGATCAAGCGCGACGTCATCAATGCGAAGATCACCAACCTGCTGCCAAGCAGGGAGGACTGGAAAGCCAGCGCCGGCCCGATGACGCGCGGGACGATCATGGGGTTCTTCCTCGGCATCCTGCCGGGGGGCGGCGCAGTGATTTCGTCGTTCGCCTCCTATGCGCTCGAGAAGCGGTTGTCCAAGACGCCGGAACGGTTCGGCAACGGCGCCATCGAGGGCGTGGCGGGTCCTGAAGCCGCCAACAACGCCGCAGCCGGCGGCGCCTTCATTCCGCTGATGACGCTCGGCATTCCGCCGAACGTCGTGATGGCGCTGTTGCTCGGCGCCTTCGTCATCCACGGGGTGCAGCCCGGCCCGCTGATGATCACGCAGAACCCCGGCCTTTTCTGGGGCATCGTCGCCAGCATGTATATCGGCAACCTGATGTTGCTGGTGCTCAACCTGCCGATGATCGGGATGTGGGTGCAGCTGCTCAAGCTGCCCTACAACATCCTGTTCCCGCTGATCATCCTGTTCACCATCATCGGCGTCTATTGCTCCAGCAACAACGTATTCGACGTCTATGTGATGATCGCGTTCGGCGTGATCGGCTATTTCATGCGCAAGCTCGGCTATGAACCGGCGCCGCTGGTGCTGGCCTTCGTGCTGGGGCCGATGCTGGAGAACAACCTGCGCAAGTCGCTGATCCTGTCGCAGGGCGACCTGACGACCTTCATCGAACGGCCGATCTCGGCCGTCTGCCTGGCGTTCGCGGTCTTGCTGCTGATCGGACCGCTGCTGCCGGCGCTGCGCCGGAAGCGCGAGATGGTGGCGCTGGACGAAGGAGTCTAGCGCATCAAGCCTGAGCAGGAATGCTGGATGACGTTTGCTCCCTCCGTCATTCCGGGGCGCGCTTCTTGGCGCGAGCTATGATGTGCAATTGCACATCAGAGAATCCATCGGACCGCACACTCTGTAGTGAAATGGATTCCGGGCTCGCGCTTCGCGCGCCCCGGAATGACGCGAGAAATGACCCGCCACGCTAGATGGCTTTGACGACCTTGAGCGTGTTCGGCTTCGCCGGCTGCGTGATCGCGCGCGACAGGATTAGCGCCTCCTTCTTCAGCATCTCGGCAAGTTCGGCCTCGCGCCGGCGGATGCGGTCGCTGGATGCGCCGACGCTCAAGGCCGCCACGACCTGACCGGTGTCGTCGCGGACCGGCACGCCGACCCCGCCCATGCCGGGATAGGCGGCGTCGAGCAGCACGGTATGACCGTGCTTTCGCGCCGCGACGATGCGCTCGCGCAGATATTTCGGCGTGATGCGCGGCGATTTCGCCAGCCGCGGCACGATGACCTCGATGATCGCGTCGATCTCGGCATCGGGCAGCCACACCATCAAGGCGAGGCTGCCGG
>DATCXE010000144.1:0-3464 GCA_036565985.1 Bradyrhizobium sp. | reverse complement strand
TCACCCGCGGCGGCTTCCGGATCCGGAGCCGGTTGCGGCAAGCGCGCAATGATTTCGCGGTCGGTGCCGCGAAGGTCGAGATCGATCGGCCGGCCGGTGGCGTCGCTGAAAATGACGATCGGCGGCGACGCCGGCCTTCGGCCGGCATTCATGACCGCAAGCGCGACTTCGGCGAGCGGGCCTGCCGCCAGGAGGCGCTGTCCCATGAAGGCTGTGAAGTTGGGGCGAGGGCTGTGAATCATCGGAAAATACTCAGGATTTTCGGTCAGCTTAATTTACCCGGATAAATTATTTTGTCAATATCGCCCGGGTAAATATCGCTCATCCCCTTGGCCGTCTCGACTTTCGCCCGCCCGGCTGGCACGAACGCCGCGCCAACCCCGGGGGAACGCCATGCTGACGGTTCATCATCTCAATAATTCCCGCTCGCAGCGCGTGCTGTGGCTGCTCGAGGAGCTCGGCGTCCCCTACGAGATCGTTCGCTACCAGCGCCAGCCGGACATGCGGGCGCCGAAGGAACTGCGGGCCGTTCACCCGCTCGGCAAATCGCCTGTCATCACCGACAACGGCAACACCATCGCCGAATCCGGCGCGATCTGCGAATACATCATCGGCACCTATGGCCAGGGCCGCCTGATTCCGCCGCCGAACACACCGGAACGGCTGCGCTACACCTATTGGCTGCACTATGCGGAGGGCTCCGCGATGTCGCCGCTGCTGCTGAAGCTGCTGTTCACGCTGATGCCGAAGCGCACACCGGCCCTGCTGCGCCCGCTGGTGCGCAAGGTCTGCAACACGGCGCTGACCACCCTGGTCAATCCGCAGCTCAAGCAGCACATGGATTATTGGGAAGGCGAGCTTGCCAAAAGCGAATGGTTCGCCGGCAGCGAATTCTCCGGCGCCGACATCCAGATGAGTTTTCCGCTGGAGGCCGCTGCGGCGCGCGGCGGGCTGGAGCAGGGGCATCCCAAAGCGATGGCGTTTCTCGAACGCATCCACGCGCGGCCGGCCTATGCGCGCGCGCTGGAAAAGGGCGGGCCGTATGTGGTGGGGCGGTAAGAGCATCGTCATTCCGGGGCGCGAAGCGAACTACGGGGCGCTCTTGCGCCCCTGAGAATCTCGAGATTCCCCGATGCGCTATTGCGCATCTGAGGTCTGGTCCTTCGGACCATCCCGGAATGACGAGGGTTGGGTTACCGCGATCACTTCCTTCACCAGCCTTGCAACGCCCCTGATATCCCCGGTCGGATCGACGCTGTCGCCGAGCCGTACCACCACGAGTTTCTGCGACGGCATGATCACGACGCGCTGGCCGAGGTCGCCGGATGCGAAGAAGGCGTCGCGGGGAATGCCGAGCCGCACGCGCCCCCGCGCATTGGGATGCTCGCTGCGATTGGTCCAGAAGCCTGCGGCGTAATCGGTATTCAGCGTGGCGGCGGCGCAAAAATCCACCCAATCCTCGTGCAGGATGCGCCTGTCGCCGACCACGCCGTCGTTGAGATAGAGCAGGCCGAACTTCGCCCAGTCGCGCGCGCTCGCGAGCATGTCGGTCGCGCCCTGCAGTGTGCCGACGCCGTCGAACTCCAGCGTGACGCTGCGCATGCCGAGCGGATTGAACAGTTCGCGCCATGCGAACGCCAGCGTCTGCTCGGGCCCGCCGACCGCGTCACGCACGATGCGCGCCAGGATCTGGGTGGTCGCGCTCGAATAATGCCAGCGCTGGCCGAGCGGTGCAATCATCTTGGCATTCACGGCATAGGCGGACATGTCGCTCGCCAGGAACATCCGGTCCGATCCGCCGAAGCCGGAATTGGTTTCGTCCAGATCGAGGCCGGTGTTCATCCGCATCAGGTGCTCGACTTCGATCTCGCGTCGCGGATCGTCGGCGCCGCGCCATTCCGGTATCGGCGCCGGCATCGAGGGCGTGACCAGCCCCTGCTGCGTCAGGATGCCGATCAGCGCGTTGACCATGGATTTCGTCATGGAGAAGCCGGGCAGCGGCGTATCGATCCCGACGCCGGCCGCATAGCGTTCGGCGATCACCTTGCCGTCGTGGACCACGACAACCGCCTTGGTCGCCGGAACGGCGGCGCGGCAGGCTCTTCGAAGGCGTGATCGAGCGCCGCCTTCAACGCCGGATCGGATGGTTCGACCAATGCCGGACCGGCAATCTCCGGGAGCAGCGGCGGCGTCTTCGCCTTCAGCGCCTCGACGTCGTTCTTCAGCAGATATGGCTCCTTCGGTCCAAGCAACTCGACGCATCCGAGCCCATCGTGGAACGCCGCGCGACTGGCGAACAGTCCGAGCGTCGACGCATCGACGGTCCTTGCGCTGCGGTCGACCTGGAATTGGAGCACGTAGCGCAGCCGCCTGATCCCGGCACGGTCGGAGAATTCCGTGAATGCGGTTTCCGGATCGAGGCCCGAGACGAAAGTCTTGCTGCAGACGTTGTGGGCGACAAAGCCGGTGGCAAGCCTGATGGCGCGGTCGGGACGAAAATGGATACCGGCTCCGGCCAGCCCGGCAACGGCGATTGCGATCGCGATGACGAGCCACTTTCGCAAGTTCAATTGCTCCGCGCCGGAACGAACAAAGACAGCTCCTATCGCGCCTTCTGCGCTCCGCCGACCGATGGCAGCGCCTGCACGGTGACGCCCGGCGGCGGCACGTCGTCATCGGGCACGAAAAAATCCGACATCAACGGCACGGACCGATCGACGCGGTAATGTTCGAAATCCCTGACACCGCTTTCGTAGAGCACCTTGTCGTCGATGCAGAACTGCCTGGTGAACTCGCGCGAAGGTTTGGTCAGGATCGCATGCGCGGCGTCACCCATGATCTCCGGCGTGCGGCTGGCGCGCATCATGGCGTCGCCGCCGAGCAGGTTGCCGACCGCAGCGGTGGCGATGGTGGTGCGCGGCCACAGCGCGTTGACCGCGACGCCTGCGGATTTCAACTCGCCTGACAGGCCGAGCACGCACATGCTCATGCCGAATTTCGCCATGGTGTAGGCGGTCGAATGCTCGAACCATTTCTGCTTCATGTCGAGCGGCGGCGACAGCATCAGGATGTGCGGGTTGGCCGCCTTCTTCAGGTGCGGAATGCAGTATTTCGACACCATGAAGGTACCGCGGGTGTTGATATCAATCATCAGGTCGAACCGCTTCATGTCGGTCATCTGCGAATTGGTCAGGCTGATGGCGCTGGCGTTGTTGACGCAGATGTCGATGCCGCCGAATTCGGCGACGGTCTGCTCGATCGCCGCGATTACCTGCGCCTCGTCGCGGATGTCGCACAGCACCGGCAACGCCTTGCCGCCGGCGGCGCGAATCTCGTCAGCGGCGGTGTAGATCGTGCCCTTGAGTTTCGGGTGCGGCTCCGCGGTCTTGGCCGCAATCGCGACATTGGCGCCGTCGCGCGCGGCGCGCAGCGCAATGGCGAGGCCAATGCCGCGGCTGGCCCCG
>DATCXE010000529.1:0-2588 GCA_036565985.1 Bradyrhizobium sp. | reverse complement strand
GGCCCCATTCGGCAGTTCCGCGAACAAAGTCGCCACGCCCGCGCTCGCCGGCCACCTACCCAGGGCAACGCCGCCAAGTTTCACGAAATCCTTGTGGGCGAGACCGGCCGTCTTGCCGGCCCCGATCACCACCAGCCGGTCGACCTTCAGGCCATCGGGCACGACAAGTTCCAGTGCCGTCCCGTTCTTACCGGTGAAGCGTTCGGCCTTGGCGGCCCGCGCCACCAGGGCGGCGGCCCGTCCCAGCGCCCGAACCGTGGCGGGGCCGAATTTAAGCTTGTCGTCGCAAAACACGATGAAAACGCCCTTGGTCGGGGCGGCAAACGGGCCAAAACCGAGCTTCAGGGCGTCGGGCATTGCGGACATCCTTGTCGTTGGAGAGGGATCGGGGTGTGGAGCGGCTCAAAAACCCATATGGCGCGCAGCCCGGGCCGCTGCAAAGCCCAAATTCGCGGACTTGCGTCCGTGGTCGGTGACGGCGGTCATGCGTGCCCTTGCGACCCGCGGCAATCGCGCGTCAGATCGCCTGAGGACGGCGGCGCAAGGCGCTTGCCAGAATCGGGCGTCCGGCGCACCCATCGAGGCTCAGGGAACCGGGCGATCGTTTACTTTTTGTTGTGCATGTTCAACGGCTTTGCCTTTGCGCGGCCACTTTGTGCACCGATCAAGGTGATCCTGAGGGGGGATGGGTTAACGGCTCGGCTGTAGCGGGTGCCGGCGAGCAACAGTCGGGCTCGAAAGGCTGCGTATGGGGCATGGGGGACGGCGCCGCGTATGGGGTCTATCAATCGATATATCTTCCGCACGACCTTCGGTGCGTTCCTGGTCGTGCTGGTAAGCCTGACGGCCGTCATCTGGGTCACGCAGGCGCTGCGCGACATCGACATCATGACCAGTCAGGGCCAGACCATCCTGGTCTTCGTCGGCATCACCGGGCTGATCATCCCTCTGCTGGTTCTGGTGATCGCGCCGATCGCGCTCGTGATCGCGGTCGCGCATGTGCTCAACAAGCTGTCGACCGACTCCGAGATCATCGTGATGAACGCGGCCGGCATGTCGCCATGGGTGCTGTTTCGCGGCTTCATGGCGGTGGCAGTTGTGGTGTCGCTGTTGGTCGCCGCGATCAGCGGCTATTTCGCGCCCAAGGGCCTGCGTATGCTGCGCGACTGGCTCACCGACGTGCGCGCCAACGTGGTGAGCACCATCGTCCAACCCGGCCGCTTCACCTCGATCGAGAGTGGCGTCACGCTGCATATCCGTGAGCGGCGTCCCAACGGCCAGCTCGCCGGCATCTTCCTCGACGACCGGCGCAACGAGAAAGAGCGCGTCACGGTGTTGGCGGAGACCGGCGAACTGCTCGACAACGACAAGGGCACCTTCCTGGTGCTGCAAAAAGGCGTCGTGCAGCGGCGCGAGACCGGCCAGCGCGATCCGGCCATGGTGAGCTTCGACCGTTACGCCTTCGACCTCTCGCAATTCGCAGGCGGCACGCAGTCGGTGAAATATTCAATCCGCGAACGCTATCTGTGGCAGCTTTTGTTCCCCGATCCGAAGGACCCGCTCTACATCGAGCAGCCCGGCCAGTTCCGTGCCGAGTTGCACGACCGGCTGATCGCGCCACTTTATCCGCTCGCCTTTGTCGTGATCGCCTTGACCTATCTCGGCGCCCCGCGCACCAACCGGCAGAGCCGCGCGCTATCGATCCTGGGCGCGATCGGCGGCGTGGCGCTGCTGCGCCTGGTCGGCTTTGCCTCGACCGTGTTCGGAGCCAACGATCCTTGGATGTTGTCGCTGCAATATATCGCGGTCGCGGCGGCGATAGGCTTCGGCATCTATGTGATCGGCAGAGGCGTGATCCTGGAGCCGCCGGCTTTCATCACCAACGGCATCGCCGCGCTCACCGAGCGCATCACCCGGCGCTTCGCGCCTTCATGACGTGACCCAAAACATGTTCGCAGGCGCGACATTGACGCGATATTTCGGGCTGCGTTTTCTGAGCGCGGTGCTGATGGTATTCGTGGGGATTTTCGCGCTTGTTTCGCTACTCGACTATATCGAGTTGATGCGGCGCGCCGGCGATCTCCCCAACGTCTCGGCGGCGCTGGTCGCCAAGACCTCGTTCTACCGCGTGCCGCATCTGCTCGAACGCATCTTGCCGTTCTGCGTGCTGATCGGCGCGATGTCGTGCTACCTCAATCTGTCGCGGCGGCTTGAACTGGTGATCGCGCGCGCAGCCGGCATGTCGGCCTGGCAGTTCATTTCGCCGGCGCTGATCGTGGCGTTCCTGATCGGGATCTTCGCCACCACGGTCTACAATCCGGTATCGGCAATGCTGCAGGAGCGCTCGAAGCGCTACGAGGCGGAAGTGTTCGGCCGCAGCCCGACCGGCATCGGCGGCAACGGCGGCTCGTTCTGGGCGAGCCAGCGCAACGACGACGGCCTCTCCCTCATCAACGCCAAGTCGAGCCGCGATCAGGGCGTCGAACTCTCCGGCGTCACGGTCTTCACCTTCGACAAGGAGCACCACTTCAAGCAGCGGATCGAGGCGGGGTCGGCGGTACTCGACCCAGGTGTCTGGCGGCTCCTGG
>DATCXE010000525.1:0-8919 GCA_036565985.1 Bradyrhizobium sp. | reverse complement strand
GGCAGGCCCTGACGCGTGACCGCCGTTTCGCCGGGCAGTTCAAGCGCCAGACCCCGGTCGGCCGCCACATCCCGGACTTCGTCTCGTTCGTGCACCGGCTGGCGATCGAACTGGTCAACCCGAACGAGTCCGATGCCATCGTCGCCGACCGCGCCGGGCGAAGATCGTGGCTCGAGGCGCGCGACTACCGCGTGATCGAGATGCGCGTTGCCGATGTCGAGGCCGACCTCGCGGCCGAACTGGCGCGGCTGGAATCGAGCCTGCTCGAAGGCCGCTAGAACGCCTCCAATGCGGCCCGCGAATTTCGTGAGCCTGCGCGGGACTAATCGGGGCACGCGAGGGTTCCACAAGGCGCGATACCATAAACCCCAAGGGAGGCTATTATCATGCGTCGTACTCGTCTTGCCGCGCTTGCGTCCTTGTCCGTCCTCGCCGCTTCTCCTGCGCTGGCGCAGGCCCCACAGGTCGAGAAGAATGTTTCGATGGCGATGGCGCTCGCCATCATCCAGGGCACCCTCGAGCAGTGCACCAAGGATGGCTACAAGGTGTCGGTCGTGATCGTCGACAAGGCCGGCAATGTCGCGGCCTCCGTGCGCGGTGACGGCACCAATCCCCACACCATGGAGTTCGGCCGGCTGAAAGCCTACACCTCGCGCACGCGCGGCCAGACCTCGCTGGAGTTCATGAAGCTGACGTCCGATCCCGCCAACGCCTATCTCAAGCAGATCCCGAACACGGTCGCGGTCGGCGGCGGCGTTCCGATCAAGGCCGGCAACGAGGTGATCGGCGCGGTCGGCGTGTCTGGGGCACCTGGCGGCGAAAAGGACGAAGTCTGCGCCAATGCCGGCATCGCCAAGGTCGCGGACGCGCTGAAGTAGGGCGCACTACTCATCCGTCATTGCGAAGTATGCGCAATGACGGATGACCGTCACACCGCGACGAGTTGCGCTGCGGCGCTGCTCGTTCGCTTCGGCTTCTTCACTTTCGACGGCCCGAACAGATTGCCTGCGGCAAGGCCCGCGGTATCGGCGACGCCGGGATCGCGCGACACCATGGCGGCGACGATGGCGCCGTCGATCAAGAGCGCAAGTTGATGGGCGAGAACCTGCGGCTCGGCCGCGCCCATTTCACCGGCGAGCTTTTCGATGTGCGCCAGCACCACCTTCTTGTGGCGCAGCGCGATGTTGCGGAACGCCTTGGCGTCCTTGTCGTGCTCGGCGACCGCATTGATGAAGGGGCAGCCATAGAAGCGTTCCTCGGCGAACCAGCGCTTCAGCGCCGGGAAGATCCGAGCGAGTTTTGCCTGCGCGTCGCCGCCGCCGTCCTCCATCGCGCCGATGAACCACTCGCGCCACGCCTTGCCCTCGCTCTCCAGCACGGCGTTGACGAGATTGGTCTTCGATCCGAACAATTTGTAGAGCGTGGTCTTCGCGGTGCCGGCCTCGTTGATGATGGCGTCGATGCCGGTGGCGTTGATGCCGTATCGGCAGAACAGGTGTGTCGCTGCGCTGAGCAGGCGCCCGCGCGCCGATTCATCGTCGCCTGCTGCCAGCGCCGCCGCCGGCTTCTTCTTCGAAGCTGGTTTGCCCATGCGCCGCAGTTAATCGGACCGCCACAAAATCATCAAGCCGCATCTCCCATGCGCCCAAAATAATCGCGGCGAGGCAGCGATTGCATCACGCGTGTGCAAGGCGGTGCTGATCAATTTCCGGGCAGGCATCGCTAAGCGGCGAAAGAAGTTCGGCTTTTGATTTTGGCTGCGTCTGGCACGCTTCGTGCAGGAAACAGACCGTTCGGTATCCTACCCTAGGGAGAGAAATGATGACCGCGGTCGCTCAAAAAACGGTGCTCACTGGCTGCCTGGCCCCAATAGACAAGGGTGGGCTGGAGCAGCTCATTGCGAACGGCAAGGCCAATCCGAAGGTCATCAAGACCTTGAAGTGCAAGACGGTGGCTGAAGGCAAGTTCCGTCACGCCAACTACATCCGCAACCTCGCGCCCTATATCGTCGACGAGCCGCCGGGCCTGTTGGGCGACGACACCGCGCCCAATCCATCCGAAGCGTCGCTGGCCGCGCTCGGCTCGTGCCTTGCGGTGGGCCTGCACGCCAACGCCGTTCACCGCGGCTGGATCGTCAACAAGCTCGAACTCGAGCTCGAGGGCGACCTCAACATCACCGCGGTGTGGGGCACCGGCGACGTCAGCGAGAAGCCGGTCGGCTTCACCGATGTGCGCGTCAAGGTCGACATGGAATGCGAGGGCATTCCGAAGAGCGAGATCGATGCGCTGGTGACCCATGTGAAGAAGTGGTCGCCGGTCGCCAACACCTTCACCCGCCCGGTCAATCTCGAAGTCAGCGCTTAAGGCAGCCACGACGGGCCTTGAGCGCGAACAGTCTTGCGCGAACAGTCTTGGGTGTGTGGAGGATTTCATGAGTTCACTGGCGGTGTCCCGGCTTGCGGCAGACGATCTTCCATCGGCATCGATTGCCGACCAGGTCAGGATCATCGCGCGGAAGGAACTCGCACCCCTCGCTCCGGCGATCGATGAAGGCACCGTCTATCCCGATGCGCTGCTCAGGCATCTCGGCGATGTCGGCGCGTGGAGCAGCCATCAACCGGAGAATGGCGCGGCCGATCTGCGCTACGCCATTCAGTCGATCGCAGCGCTCGGCGAGGTCTGCGGCGCCACCGCCTTCATGGCGTGGTGCCAGAACACGCTGGTCTGGTACGCGGCGAATTCCGGCAATCCGGCGCTTGCCGGCAAATTCGCCGACAAGTTCGCGAGCGGGAAAATTCTCGGCGGCACCGGGTTGTCGAACCCGATGAAGAGTTTTTTCGGCATCGAGAAACTCAAGCTGAAAGGGCGCAAGGTCGCGGGCGGCTATGTCGTGCGTGGTGCGCTGCCCTGGGTTTCCAACCTGGGTCCCGACCATTATTTCGGCACCATCTTCGAGCGCGAGGACGAGGGCGGCGGCACCGCAAAAAGCGGGCCGGGCGGCACCGCAAAAGGCGGGCCTGACGGCACCGCAGAAAGCGGGCCGGACATCGTGATGTTCCTCGCCGATTGCGCCAATCCCGCGATCACCCTGCAGCCGTGCAAACCGTTCCTCGCAATGGACGGCACGGGCACCTATGGCGTTCAGTTCCGCGACGTGTTCGTGCCGGACGAACTGATCCTGGCCGAACCGGCGGGACCTTTCGTCAAGAAGATCCGTGCCGGCTTCATCCTGCTGCAGGCCGGCATGGCGCTCGGGCTGATCAAGGATTGCATCCAGATCATGGACGAGGTCGACGCGCCGCTCGGCCACGTCAACCGCTATCTGCCGCAGCAGCCAGTGCAGTTCCGCGAACTCCATGCCGAATTCGAGAAGGAGACGATGGCGCTCGCGCGCGATCCCTACAATTCCGACGACAGCTACTGGCGTCGCGTGGTCGCGTTGCGGTTACGCGCGGGTGACGCCAGCGTCGCCGCCGCGCATGCGGCGATGCTCCATTGCGGTGCGCGCGGCTACCTGAAGAGCCATCGCGCGCAGCGCCGGCTTCGCGAAGCCTATTTCGTCGCCATCGTCACGCCCGCCACCAAGCAGCTTCGCAAGATGCTGGCCGGCGACGAGCGCTGAAGGGATTTCCGTTTCGACCAAACCAGCAACCACACAACAGGAGAGGCCTGCCATGACGGACGTTCTGATTACTGCCGGCGAACTCGCGGAATTCCTCACAAAAGAGCCTTGTGTCATCATCGACACCCGCAATCCCGAGGCCTACGGCGCAGGCCATCTCCCCGGCGCCGTCAACGTCCACGAGATCTTCACGTATCTGGCGACCTCTACGCCGGAGGGCATTCACGAACTGAAGACGAAATTCGCCGACGCGTTCGGCGCCGCCGGGCTTTCCAGCAACGAGACCGCGGTCATCTACGAGCAGTCGATGAATTCCGGCTTCGGCCAATCCTGCCGCGGCTATTATCTGCTGACTATGCTGGGCTATCCCAAGGTCAAGGTGCTGCATGGCGGCTTTGAGGCCTGGACGGCGGCGGGCCTGCCGGTCACCACGGACGTGCCGTCGCCGGTGAAGGCGTCGTTCTCGATCGTGCCGGAAGCCGGCGACATCCTGATCGACGCCAAGACCATGCTCGCCGCCGTCGGCAAGCCCGGCATCGCGCTGCTCGACGTCCGCGACATCGACGAGTGGATCGGCGAAAGCTCCTCGCCCTACGGGAAGGATTTCTGCCCCCGCAAGGGACGCATCCCCGGCGCCGTCTGGCTCGAATGGTACCGCATGATGAAGCCCACCGCTGAAGGGCCGCGCTTCAAGTCGAAGAACGAGATTCTGGCCGAGTGCGCCACCGTCGGCATCACGCAGAACACGCCTGTCTATCTCTACTGCTTCAAGGGGGCGCGCGCCTCGAACACGTTCCTCGCGCTGAAGAACGCCGGCGTGAAGGATGTGCGGATGTATTTCGGCTCCTGGAACGAATGGTCGCGCGATCCGTCGCTGCCGATCGAGGAGGGGCTGCCGATGGAGGCCAGCCTCACCAAGGCGGCATAACGACGAGTCGGTGGTTGCCGTCTGATTCCACGGAATTGGACGGCAACAAGGCGCCTGTGATCCCCGAAGCGACGGCGCGAACGGATGGAACCGCGCCATCGCGCCGCTCTGGCGTTCCCGATGTCGTCTGCGTATAATCGCGACGCAGTCGGGTGGTCGCGCGGATGTCGATGTTCTCACGCAGATTTGGTCTTGCAATTGTCGCGGTTACGCTGTGCCTGGGCGCGCCGGCGGCCTACGCGCAGGCCTCACCGGTAAATTACTGGATCCCGGGCTGGCCGATGGGATTCAGCGGCGCTGCGGGCGAGGGCGCAGACAGCTACGGCACCTTTCCGAGTTTCGATTTCCGCGACCTCGGTAACGGCTCTTCCTACGCGCGCTATAATTTTTCGAACGGCTTTTTTGTCGGCAGCCAGCGCAACAGCATGGGCCTCACGGGCTTCAGCCAGAGTGCGCTCGGCGGTTTCGGCTCGGTCTACAGCGAGGGCGTGCAGTTCGGCTACAACCTCAAGAACGGCGGCGGGCTGCCCGTCACGTTCTATGCCGGTTTCGACACCCTGAAATACAACGCCGGCATCGGCAGCAGCGCATTCGCGCCCTTCGACACCAAGTCCGGCACGCTGCCCGTCTCAAGCGCGTATGCCGGCGTCGAATTCCAGGCGACGTCGAACCTCAGCCTGTCGCTCGGGGTCGGCGTCGTCCAGCAGACGGGCCGCATCGACAGCGAGATCAATTCGCTGCCCGGGGCCTCGTCCTTCTCCGTCGGTAACCGCCGCTACTAGTCTGAATCGTCGCGCTGTACCAACTCGACGGTGATGCCCTCGGGGCCCTCGAAGAGCCGCAGCTTTCGGCTGATGTAGTCCATCTCTTCGCTCAGCACGGTTACGCCGTTGGCCACGAGGTGCGCGGTGGCCGCCTCAATGTCGTCGACGCGGAACGCAAGGTGATTGAAGCCCCGCTTTCGCAGGTTCGTCGGGTGCGCACCCGGATCGGTCCCTGGGGGCGGGTCGAACTCAAGCAGCTGGATCTCGAAGGGAGGTTCCGCTCCTTCGAGCGCGAGGGTGATGTGCTGCGCTTTCATGCCCGGCATGCCCATGTACCGGGCGGGAAGGCCACCGTCGATCGTCGCGACGTGATCCTTTCTGAAGCCAAGGAGCGCGAAGAACTCGATCGCCGGGCCGGCATCTGCCACCGCGATCGTAATATGATCCGGATTGAGTATCATCCTGTCACTCCCCGTCATCAACGCCGCGTTCGGACGCTTCCGAGTATGCCTCGTGAACGACGCTGGTTGGGCGGCCGGCACTCCCGTTCACAACACTGTTATTGCGACCTGCCGCGCGCTTCGCCTCCCTCAACTGGGCGTGGCACGCTTGTTGTTGTACGCTCGGCGGAGCAACTGCACGGGCGCCAGGAGGTGTCTACATGACCGCTGCCGTACTCAACCGCCGTATTCTCCTCGCCGCTGGCGGCGCCGTTCTGGTAACCGGGGTTTCCGGACTCCTGTTGCCTGTCCGCGCAGAAGGCCTCGCGCCGACCCCTTCGATGCAGGGCGGGTCCAATAACTACCGCGCGGGCGCGCCGACCGTGGATCGGATCGGCAAGGGTGGCTTCTGGATGAGCGGCACCGTGCGCAGGGCAGGCGACGGGACTCCGCTTGCCGGGCAGCGCATCCAGATCTGGGCGCACACCACCGAAGGGCAGGAGCACGAACCGCAGAGCCATGGCGCCACGCTCACCGACAAGAACGGAGCGTTCCGTCTCGAGATGCCGCAGATCATTCCCGTCTTCGGTCAGCCGCATGGGCACCTCGCCTATGACAGTGGTGAATTCAAAACCGTCTTTCTCCGTCCCGTGATGCGGAGCGCAAAGGATACCAGCCTGGAGGCGCACTTCGTCCTTCAGCCGGCCTGACCGAGTTGCGAACGAAGGTATCGACATCGGCCCGGGTGGCCCTGATCTGGGTCGCCCTTGCGGCGGCCGTTGGCGTGCCGATTGCCGCCGCGGCGGCGAGCCCGCTGCTCGCATGGCGCGGTCCGGTCTACATACTGGCCGGGTTCGCCGGGATCGTCGCGCTCGGGCTCATGCTGGTGCAGCCCTTGCTGATTGCCGGGTACTTGCCGGGACTGTCGGCTTATCGCGGCCGGCGTGTACATCTCTGGACCGGAGGCGCGCTGGTCGTGGCGGTGGTGATCCACGTCGGCGGCCTGTGGTTCACCAGTCCGCCCGACATGATCGACGCCCTTCTGTTTTCATCGCCGACGCCGTTCTCCCCCTGGGGCGTGATCGCGATGTGGGCCATCTTCGCCGTCGCGCTTTTTGCGGCACTCCGCCGGCGATTGGGCGTGCGACCGCGAACGTGGCGCATCGGCCATACACTGCTCGCGATCGTCATCGTCATCGGCAGCGTGGTTCATGGCATACTGATCGAGGGGACGATGGAGACCATGTCGAAGGCTGTGCTTTGCGCGCTGGTCCTCGCGGCGACCATCAAAGTCATGACTGACCTGCAGGTGTGGAGAAAGCGAGCGAAGCTGCGCGAAGAGAGCATCGCGCGCCGCTAAACCAGGCGGAATTGATGGCGCCGCGAAGCTCACACTTCAGGGGACAGCGTGTAGGATGGGTTGAGCGCAGCGAAACCCATCATGCCGCGCGCGCCAGTATCGATGGGTTTCGCAGCGCTCTACCCATCCTACGGGATGGGCTCTCGGCGCGGCCGACGCGAAGCGAACGCGAGCTATTGCTCCGATGACAGGCGGATCATCTGGCGCCCGTCATTCATCGCCTTCAGGCTGTTGACGTAGTTCTCGGGCCGCTGCCAGCGGTGGGGAACTTTCAATCCCATGAATTCGGCGATGCTGCCGATGAAAGAAGTGCAATTGGTTGTTTCGGCGTTCCAGACCGGTGAACTCGCCTGCAATTTCTTGATGTAGGCGAAAACCCTCTTTGCGTCCGGCTCATTCAGGTAAACGCGGTAGCTGGCGGTCAGGTACTGCGGATCGAGATCGCCATAGCTCGCCTTGGTCTCGGACGGCACCCACGTCAGATGACCGAGTATATAGGGCAAGGTGTCTCCCGCAGGTGTAAGGCCCGCGACTTCAACGGCGCGCTCGCTGGTCTTCCCGAACCAGACGAAAGCGTGTCCCCAGCTTGCCGCCGTTCTCGCTCTGAAATCGACGTAGTACGGGCCCTTTGCCGATCCCGCCTTTCGGGTCGACTGCGGCGCCGGTTTCGATTCAGTGGACGCCTCACCGGAAACAAGCGCGTTCGCGTTGGCGGCGCGCTTGTCGACTTCCTGGTTGGGGGAAATGAGACGTTCCAGGCCCGCGAGAATGTCAATCTCGCGCGCAGAAGCCGGATGGATTTCGCACTGGAGCAGGACAGCGAGTCCCGCAAGCAAGCATAGTCCTGATCGCTTCGGCCTGGTTGCCACCGTTCGCCCTTCAACTGTCGAAGATAAAGTTCAGAATCAACGAGGATCTGAATCAATACCGGGCATAGGGCCGCGGTGCGACGACGGGCGTCTTGCCGACAGGGGTCTTCCCGATCGGGGTCTTGCCAATCGGCATCTTGCCGATCTGGGCCGTCTGATAGACTGGCTGCGGGCGCGGGATGTCGGCAGCGCCAGCCGCGGTCACCAGGGCAAGCGTCGCACCCGCTGCAATCACGATCTTCTTCACAGTACTGTTACCTCTACGTTGGAGTAAGCAGGGCGGTCAGCCGCGCCCCCCTCAGCCACGCCGTGAGCATGAATGTCCGAATGCGCCCACAGTGCGGCAGGTCGGTCACGTTCGAGCGATAGGTCTGCAGTGCGGCAGATATGAGACAGGCCGGAACCTGGATGGCTGCTTCTGTCAGAAGCTGCTGATCAGCCATTATGATGACACGCGCTAGTCAGCCCGCCATGCCGCGCGCGTTCGCAATCCCCAGCGCCTTGATGCGTGAGGCCAGCGTGGTCGGCTTGATGTCGAGCATCTCGGCGGCGCCGCCGGGGCCGAAGATCTTGCCGGAGCAGGCCTCAAGTGCGGCGAGAATGTTGGCGCGTTCGTGGGCGCGCATTTCTGCTGAGGTCATGATCGCGGGACGGTGATCTGCTTTCACGCGCGGTGTGCCGGGGGAGGGCTGCACGCCTGATACGTCTGGCAGGTCGATGCGCAGCCGGCCGTTCTGCGCGAGGATCGCGGCGCGCTCGATGACATTCTGCAGTTCGCGGACGTTGCCGGGCCAGTCGTAGCGCGAAAGTTTTCGTGCATCGCCTTCCGACAAGCGCAACTCGGATTTCAGCGCCTTGCTGGTCAAAAAATGCTGCGCCAGCAGAGGAATGTCCTCGCGCCGTTCGCGGAGCGGCACGGACTCCACCGGAAACACG
>DATCXE010000504.1:0-5494 GCA_036565985.1 Bradyrhizobium sp. | reverse complement strand
CCAGCGCATTGAGCATTTCAGGGCTGCCGTTGGAGAGGATGGCGAGCTTGCGGTCCTTCATCGCCGAGAGTGCCGCGAGCGCATCCGGATAGAGATCGAGATGCAGATATTTGTCGATGATACGCGCGAAGGTATCCTCGTCATACTCCAGCCCGAGGCTGCGCAGCGTATAGGCCAGCGAGTCGCGCGTGACTGCAGAGAAATCCTGGTAGCGCCGCATCAGCGACCGCAGCCAGGAATATTCGAGCTGCTTGATGCGCCAGACCTGCGTGATGATTTCGCCATAGCCGGGAAACTCATCCTCGGTGACGTCAGCCACCGACTGGAGATCGTAAAGCGTGCCATAGGCGTCGAAGACGATTGCTTTGATTGTCACGGTTGTTTCTCTCTTCCGCCGATGGTCGCAAACAGGAAGTCTTTGGTGGCGTCGATCGATCGGTCTCTGGCCGCCTGATTGAATTCGAGGTGATGGCCGAGATACTTCACAGGCGTCGCTAGGCCAGGCACATCGAAGCCGTGATACGCGCCGGGATAGACGACGATCTCGATCGGAACGCCAAGGTCTTTCTGGCGCGAGATTCCGTAATCGTCGCGCCCCTCCGCCAGATTGCGGCATTCGTTGGCCGGCGTCCAGTCATCGAGCTCGCCGGTCAGGATCAGCGTCGGCACCGTCATGCTGCCCTTGATGCCCAGGCAGGGTGGATAGAAGGCGATCGCCGCACGGAATTTTTCCTTCGACGTTCGTTCGATCATGCCGCGCTCCACCGATGCGAGCGCAAGCCAACCGCCTTGCGAGAAGCCGATCACGGCGACGCGTGCGGGATCGACGAATGGCTGCTGCACGAGGAAGGCCAGCGCCCGATAGGCGTCGAAGACGGTTGCGGCCGGCGCGCCGCCGGTACAGGCGCTGGTGATGCCGCGCGGACCAAAGCGGTCGACCGTGAGCGTCACGTAACCCCAGGAGCCGATCCGCGCGCCCCAGCGCTCGTCGAGCCGCTGCCATCCGCCGTTGCACCCGTGAAGCAGGACGACCGCGGGCAATGGACCCGGATCGCGCGGCTGGCGCAGATAGCCCAGTAACGGCTGCGAACTCGCAAGCGGATTTTCGATCTCGACGAGGCGACGCTCCGGCCCGTCATCGCCCGCACCGACCGGCGCGCTTCCAGTCAGAAGCGCGGCAATGATGACTGTGATCCTGGCAGCAACATTGGCGAGGTTCGTCATGGACCACCTCTCGCGTTGCCGCCGATGATACTCCCCTAGATCCCCAAAATCTTCCGCGCGTTCGCTTTCAGTACCTTGGGCCGGATCTCCTCGCGGATCTCGAGTTTGGCGAAATCCGCCAGCCAGCGGTCCGGCGTGATCACGGGCCAGTCCGAGCCGAACAGCATCTTGTCCTGCAGGATCGAGTTGATGTAGCGCACCAAAATCGGCGGGAAATATTTCGGCGACCAGCCGGAGAGGTCGATATAGACGTTCGGCTTGTGGGTCGCGACCGACAGCGCCTCTTCCTGCCAGGGGAAGGACGGATGCGCGAGGATGATCTTGAGGTCGGGAAAGTCAGCCGCGACGTCGTCCATGTACATCGGGTTGGAATATTTCAGCCGCATCCCCATGCCGCCGGGCATGCCCGAGCCGACGCCGGTCTGTCCGGTGTGGAACAGCGCGATCGCACCGCCGTCATTGATCGCCTCGTAGAGCGGATAAGCCATGCGGTCGTTGGCGTAGAAGCCCTGCATGGTCGGGTGGAATTTGAAGCCGCGGACGCCGTATTCCTCCATCAGCTTCCGCGCCTCGCGCACGCCGAGCTTGCCCTTGTGCGGATCGATCGAGACGAAGGGGATCAGCACGTCGAGATTTTCGGAAGCCACTTCCAGCATTTCGTAATTGTTGTAGCGCCGGAAGCCGGTCTCGCGCTCGGCATCGACCGGGAAGATCACCGCCGCGATGTTCTTCGAGCGGTAGTAGGCCGCGGTTTCCGGCACGGTCGGCGGATGCTTGTGCGGCGATTTGAAATACTCGGCCATCTGCGCCTGGAAATCGTCATAGCCGTCGTCGCCATGCATGCCGCAGGGTTCTTCCGCATGGGTGTGGATGTCGATCGCTGTGACCTTTTCGATATCGGGCAGTTTGAGCTTGGGCATGGGCGTTCCCCGGCGGCTTGATTTTTGAGTCTGGAAAATTGATTATACTATATAACAAATTCCGCAAGGCGGCAGAAACAATCGCGCGGAAACAGGGAGGATGGCATGGCCGAGGCTCAGGCCTTCGAGACCGATTTCTGGAAAGACGCCAACCTGCGCAAGGCATGGGACGACATCGTTCCGGGCGAGCCGCGCAAGACCATTCCCTACACGCTGACCAAGGAGGCGATCGAACTCTACTGCAAATCGGTCGGCGAGGATCATCCGATCTATTTCGACGAGGCCTACGCGAAGACCACGCGCTATGGCGGACTGATCGCGCCGCCCTCGATCCATATCCTCCTGATGTTTTCCTGCACGCCGGCCGACGACTGGATGCGTTCGCCGGGCACCGTCAATGCCGGGCAATCCTGGAGTTACAATATCCCGGCGCGCCCCAACGACGTCATCACATTGCAGGCACGCGCGCTCGACAAGTTCATCAAGCGCGAGCGGCTGTTCGTGGTGCACGACAATGTCTTCTTCAACCAGCGCGGCGAAGTGATCTGTTCCGGCCGCGGCTGGACGATCCGGCCGGTCTGAGGGGAGGGCGCCATGACCACGACGTTTGACAGTCTCAACGCCGGCGACGGTATCGAGGGGCCGACCTTTGCGGTCAGCCGCGAATCCATCCGCCTGTTTTGCGATGCCTCGCTCGACTACAACCCGCTGCATCTCGACGACGAGTACATGAAGGGCTCATTCGGCAAGACCAGTTTCGGCGGCATCATCATGCACGGCATGAACAATTTCGGGCTGATCTCGCGCATGATCACCGATTGGGCCTATCCCGCCGGCGCCATTCACCGGCGGCTGGAAACGAGGTGGGTCAAGCCGGTCCGGCCCGGCGATACGATCCAGCCGCACGGCGTCGTCAAATCGAAGCAGGTGACGAAAAATTCGCGCTGGGTGCTGATCGACGTCATGGTGCGAAATCAGGCGGGCGAAAAAGTTGCTACCGGCGAGGCGATGGTGGAGTTTCCCCTGGACTGAATCTTCCTGTCATTTCAATGGGGGCGCACGCGCCGAACCCGCTACACCGGCCCGAAAGGCGCTGGAAACACCCCATTCGCATTGACATTCGGTGCCGCGATGGCTTAGAAACCGCCCCGTCCCGGGCGGTTGCCGCTTTTCGGGATTGATCCCATTTTGCCGCTTTCGGGTAGCTCAAATTCGGCCTTCAACACGGCCTTTCGAAGCAATCAGGATTGTCCCATGAAGGTCCGTAACTCGTTGAAATCGCTGCGTGGTCGCCACCGCAACAACCGTCTGGTCCGCCGCAAGGGCCGGGTCTATGTGATCAACAAGGTGCAGCGCCGCTTCAAGGCCCGTCAGGGCTGAGCCGTCCGCTTGGGCTGAGTTCGCCCTGGGGTTCCGCCGGCGCCTCGCTTCTTTCACAGGTCTTTGACGACGCGCTGCTTTGCAGCGCGATTTTGTGCGTCTAGACTTGGGCCATGGCATTGAGATTCCCGGTCACTCCTACATTCCGGATCGCGATCCTCGCCGCGGCCGTGATGGTCGCGCCGGTGGGCGCTCTTGCGCAGGGCGACCAGAACGATCCCCGGGTCATTCCACCGCCGAAGGCCCAGAAGAAATTGCCGGAAGCGCCGAGCAAGCTTCCCAAGGTCGGCGCCGATCGCACCCGCGGGCTGGACTTCCTGTTCGGCGCGCTGAAGGCCGCGCCCGATGAAGCCAGCGCCAAGCATGTCGAGGCGCGGATCTGGGCGATGTGGCTGCAGACCTCGAGCGATACCGCGGCGCTGCTGATGCTGCGCGCCAAGGCCGCGATGGACGCACAGAAGCCGGATGTCGCGCTGAAGCTGCTGGACGCCGTCGTCAAGCTGCGCCCCGATTACATCGAAGCCTGGAACCGGCGGGCGACGATCTACTACCTGAAGAACGATTATGCCCGGTCGCTCCAGGACATCCGCGAGGTCCTGATCCGCGAGCCCCGCCATTTCGGCGCGCTGGCGGGGCTGGGCATGATCATGCAGGACATCGGCGACGAGAAGCGCGCCCTGGAAGCGTTCCGCAAGGCGCTTGCGGTCAACCCGCACCTCGAAAAGGTGCCGGAACTGGTGAAGACTCTCACCGAGAAGGTCGAGGGCCGCGATATCTGATCTGAAGCGTGTAAGATCGTGCCTTATCAGGCAGTTCGCGGTTAACCCTGATACGCTACGGAAATCCGCAGACAGGAACGTTGCGCAGCGGGCGCGCTATTATCTGCTCACTGCGTGACAGGAGCGAACCATGAAACCGTTAATGCTGGCCGGCGCCATGATCGGCGTGACCGCAACCTGCGCTTTTGCGCAAAGCGGTTTTTGGGTCGTCGGGGACAGCGCGGCCGGCAAGTGCGAGATTGTTACGAGCAATCCCGTCATCAACAGTCAGGTCGGCGGAAATATCACGTTCGGAAGCGGACCCTACAAATCGATGGACGACGCCAAACTGGCGCGTTCGACGATTTCCGAATGCCCGGCCATACCCGAACCCGAACCTCCGGCCGAACAGGCGGCGGAGGAGAAGAAATCCGACTAAAGCGTTTTCGAGCGAAGCACGCCCTCGGACCTGATCCGGGGGGGAGCCCGGTTCGCTTCAAGAAAACGCGTCAGACCGGAATCTGAGGCCACGTTTCGATAAAACGGGGCTCTAGTGGATGGCGTTGCTGCCGCGGGCCATGCCGTCGAGGCCGACCGCTGCATAGAACTGCGCCAACTCCGCCTCAAGCTGCTCGTTCACCCGCAGCAGCGCCTTGAGCGCTCCGCGGATATCGCCATTGCAACTCGCTACGATCTGGTCGATGGCCGCTTCGCTTGCGTCGGTAATCATGGGGTACTCCTTCGATAATACGCTGAACCAATTTGTAGTCGGCCCCCCTGTTCCTGTGGATTTCGGGTACGACGCTCGCGTTGGCTACCCCCACATGAGACACGCTCACTCATGGCGAAAGTGTCGACGCATTTGTATAAACTCGCCAGTGACACCCTGATGCCCCCGCTATCCACAGAATCCGCGCCTTGTGGACAACTTTGGAAACCCGCGGCCGATCGCGCCGTAGCTCGCTGGTGCGAAAGATCCGGACATATTCAATGGTGGCAGTGATCGTCGTTGCGGCGCTCGGGGTACTGGCGCTGGTCACGCAGGCCGGGGTCTGGCTCGCGCAACGGGCGTATCCCGCCCGGGGCAGGATGGTCGAGGTCGCTGGCGCCGCCCTCCATGTCGTCGATATCGGCTCCCGTGACGCGGTCGGCCCGCCGATCGTGATGCTGCATGGCGCAAGTTCCAACCTCGAGGCGATGCGGCAGCCGGTC
>DATCXE010000486.1:0-10611 GCA_036565985.1 Bradyrhizobium sp. | reverse complement strand
GCAACAAGAACATTGGGGGATCGAGATGCCGAACATCAATGTCACCTGGGACCACATCCATTTGCGCAGTCCCGATCCCGAGGCGACTGCGGCATGGCTGGAAGACGTTCTGGGGGGCGAGATCGTTCGCGCTCCGGGGCGGATCGACGTCAAGCTCGGTGGCGCCAACGTGTTCATCGCACCTGTGGCCGCCGACGACGGCGTCAACGCGCCGCCGGTGACACCCTATCAAGGGCTCGACCACTTCGGACTGACGGTGAAGGACATCGACGCGGTGGCTGCCGAGATCAAGACCAAGGGGGTCGAATTCACCAAGCCGCCAACCACCATCCGGCCCGGCGTGCGCATCTGCTTCATCCGCGGGCCGCAAGGCATCTCGATCGAGTTGCTGGAGCGCGACAAAAAATATACCTGACGCCTTCCGCGTCCCCGCCAGTTTCAGGTCCGTCGTCGCCCGCCCAGGCGCGCTCAACCAGAGCGAAACGTTATGTCATGCTACCGGGCATGAAGCAGCGGATGGTCAATCCCAGATAGCCCTTGATCGGCCAGACCATGGTTCGTCCGACCCGGTTCGGCTCGGTGATGACGGCATCCTCGGGTACCTCATGCCACTCGTCCTCGATGCGAACGCGGTAACGCCCGTCCTTCGATTCCCAATCGACATCGCTGAGAGCGCTGCCATCGGCATCGGAACAGCAAGGCCCCTTGCCGCTCTTCAGACTGTCGAACCACTGCTTCAGCGGTGAATTGGCGTAACGACCGTCGGGATCGCGGGCTTGGCCGGGACCGCAAGCAAGCAGCACCGCCCCGATCGCCAGCGCTATCTTCCAACGACCGGCGCGATGACGGCGTGCGGCTTCATGGTCGTTGCTCTCGATGTAACGACGCGGCACGTGGCCGCCGGACTTGATCCATTTGGTCACCTGTTTCTCTTGCTCCAGCACCCGCCGGCCGGTGCCTACAGGGACTATGCATTTCGCGGGCCAGTTCGGTTCGGCCTCAACCAACGCTGGAGTAGCGCGCTCAAAACTTGCTCCCTGTACGGGAATTTACGGGCAACCTGACGCGTTGACGCTATGGGCCGCGCTTTGGCATAATTTCTCACCGGCTTCCTCGGGCAGTCGCCGGAATTGGGACATCATGAAGAACGGGCTTTATTCGATCCACGTCACCCTGCTGGATGGACGCGTCGGCAAGGGCAGCGGCGTGATTCTGTTCCGGGATGGCCAGATCCTCGGCGGCGACGCCTACCTGTTCTATACGGGCAGCTACACCGTGAAGGGCGACACTTTCAAAGGCGAGGTGCTGGTGCAGCGTCATACGACACCGCGCGACGACGCCAATCCGCTGTTCGGCGGCCCCAATCCCGTCGGCATCGGCGTGTCCGGCACCTTCACCGATACGCGCGGCAACATGAACGGAACGGCGCTCGTCGGCAAAGCCAGCCAGATCTTCGGC
The DNA here is from genome assembly GCA_036565985.1 of Bradyrhizobium sp. GTDB lineage: Bacteria > Pseudomonadota > Alphaproteobacteria > Rhizobiales > Xanthobacteraceae > Bradyrhizobium. The sequence goes on along the minus strand of DATCXE010000486.1, from coordinate 9,153 downwards.
GCGACGCTGCACAAGCTCGCGGACATCAACTAGCCAGCAAGCGTTTGCGACGCTCGCCTATTCCGCCGCCTGCTCGAGCGGCGCCGTGCGCGGCAGGATCATCTGGATGCGTGTGCCGCCGCCGGGCTCAGAATCCAGATCGAGCCGCCCACCGAGGCGGTTGGTGACGATGCTGTAGACGATATGCAGGCCAAGTCCGGTGCCGCCCTGGTCGCGCCGCGTGGTGAAAAACGGATCGAAGGCGCGGCGGCGAACGTCGAGGCTCATGCCGCATCCGTTGTCGGAGAAGATGACCTCGACATTGTTCTTGCCGGACTCGCGGACCTGGATGTCGACCGTGCCCGCCTTGCCGTCCGGGAACGCGTGCGCCACCGAATTGAGGAACAGATTGGTGAGCACCTGTCCGTAAGGCCCGGGATAGCTGTTCATCATCAGATTGGGCTGGCACTCGACATTGAGCGTCAGGTTGTGCTTGCGCAGGCCCGGCCGCAGGCTCATCACCACCTGCTCGGTGAGATCGCCGAGATCGAAGCTGCGCTGGTCCGAATAGTTACGGTCGGCGGCGACCTGCTTGAACGACTGGATCAGTTCGGCGGCGCGGTTGAGATTGGCGACGAGCTGCGACGACGCATCGCGGCTGGTGTCGAGAAAGTCATTGAGGGTCGAGCGTCGCAGTTCGCCGCGCGACACCTCGGCCCTGAAGTTCGCCGTCTTGCGCTCCAGCGCCGAAGCGACCGTCAGGCTGATACCGACGGGATTGTTGACTTCGTGCGCGACGCCCGCAACCAGTCGTCCGAGCGCCGCGAGTTTCTCGGCTTCGATCAGCGAATTCTGGGTTTCCCGCAGGTTTCGCAGTGCCGCTTCCGCCGCATCCTTGGCCTTGCGCATCTCGAATTCGACGCGCTTGCGCTCGCCGATGTCGAGCGCGACGGTGACGATGTTCTCGATCTCGCCGGACCCATCCAGGATCGGCAGCTTGTTCACCAGCCATTGCCGCATCTGGCCGGTGGAATCCTTGTATTCCTCTTCGTAAAAGCCGAGTTCCTTGCCGACCGCCAGAATCCGCTTGTCGGGCTCGTCGGTCTTCGCCGCGCCGTAGCGCGACATCAGTTCTGCCGTGGTGCGGCCGATCGCGTCCCCCGGCTCGACCCCGAAAATGCCGGACATGTAGCGGTTCATCAGGACGTATCGAAGCCGCCTGTCCTTGACGTTGATGACTGCGGGCACGGTGTCGATGACCATCTGCAGCAAGCGGCGGCCTTCGGCGATCGCGTCCTCGGCCCGCTTCTGGTCAGTAATGTCGCGGACCGTTCCCTCGTAGCGGACGATTTCGCCGGCTTCATTGCGCACGGCACTGGCGCTGTCGGAGAGCCAGAGCACCGCATCGGTACGCGTGCGAACCTGATATTCGAACTCCCGGACCATGCCATCGCGCTGCATCAGCCGTTCGTATTCCGTCCGCGCCTCGGCATGGACGTAGACCGTATCGGCGATGTCGCCGATGCCGTTGATCAGATCCTGCGGCGTGGCGTAGCCCATCATCCGCGCCAGCGCCGGGTTGGCATTGAGCAGCGCGCCGCCGGGCGTCGTGACGTAGATTCCGTCGACCGAGGCTTCGAACAGCTTGCGATAGCTTTCCTCGGCGAGGCGCTGTTCGGCGAGCGCGCGCACCGCCGCCTCGCGCGCCGTGTCGGCGTCGACCAGCGTCTGCCGGAATACTTCGGCGGCACGGGCGATGTCGCCGATCTCGTTGTCCACGTCGGTCGCCGGGATCGAAGCGCTCTTTTCGCCGCCGGCCACCGCGCGGATCGAGGTTGCAATCGAGGCGAGCGGGCGCACGGTGCGGCGGACCACCAGCAGCGAGGCGAATATCCCGATCAGGACGCCGGCGGTGCCGAGCACGATGCTCTGCCATTTTGCTTCCGTCAGCGTCCTTGCGAACTCGCGCGCGAGGACGCGGCCCCGCCGATCGCTGACCTCGCGCAACAGTTCCGTGACGCGCTGGATCAGGCGTCCCTCGGTACCCAGCACCTCCTTGTCGATATCGGATATCTGCCGCTCGCGGATCGAAATGCCGATGATCGCTTCGGCATAGGCATCGACGGCGGCGCGGAGGTTCGGCTCCGTGATCGTCATCGCACGCATGCTTTGCGCGGCCTGTTCGGCAGCCGATGGATTACGCGCCAGCAGCGCCGAGGCGATCCGGCTCTGGGTCTGGAACAAGGTCGAGGCAGTATGGGGATCGGACGTCGCGGCGATGGCGGCGTCGAATTGCTCGCGCAGGGGCGGCAGCGCGACGATCATTTCGGCGCGGCGGTTGATCAGCGCGGAAATGCGCTCGATCCCGGATCGATAGGTCGTCAGGCGCTCGGTGACGCCGTCGATCATGTCCTGCTGCTCCGGGGCAAGCTCGAGCCGGGTTTTCTTCAGGACCTCGCCGAGCGCGGTGGCGGCTTCGCCAACCTGGACCGATTGGGTGCCCGGATCGGTCACGAAATCCCGCGCCGCCAGCCGCAATTCGTTCATGCGGCGGTCGATATCCTCGGCGAGGTCGCCGACGCTCTGCAGCCTTTGCAGTTCCACGAAGGTCGAATCGATATGGCGGATGGCGATGACGCTGGCGGTCGAGGTGATGATGATCACCGCCAGCACCAGCATGAAGCTGCCGAATGTCAGTTGGCCGATCGACAGGGAGAACGATCTCGGCGTCGTCGAATTCGGCGGCAATTCAGAGGTCATGGTATCGAGGCCAGTCTCCAATCGGGCCGCAATATACGATGTAATCCGGGCCGTTGGGAACGTGCTGGAGCCGCCGGGGAGCGGACAAAATTGGCCCGGCGATCGCCATGGGCCATTCGCGCGACCGGTGCCGGGTGCCCCGATCCGGCGTTCCGCGGCCCCGACATGGGAGTCGGCCGGGGCAGTGAGGCCGGTATCGGAACTGGGCGACCGGGCCGAAATCGCCCCTCAGACAGCCTTCTCGATCGGCTTCACCTTTCGCGCCGGGATCGTCATCGCGGCGACGCCGATGACGACGCAGACGAGCCCGATCCACGCCGTCGGGCTCAGTTGCTCGCCGAGGAAGATCACGCTCGCCGCGACGCCGATCGGCACCCGCAAATAGGCCTGCGCGGTGGCGCCGATCGATCCCAGTGTCTGGATCAGGCGGAAATAGATCACGAAGGCGAATGCGGTCGAAAACACCGCAAGCGCGAGCAACGCGAGCAACGAATTCATCGACGGCGCCAGCGTCCATGGCCGATCCACCACGAGGCTCAGCGGGATCAGGATCGCAGCGCCGCAGAGCAGCGATCCCGCCGCCGGCGCCATCGGATCGAGATCCTTGAACGCGCGGCCGAAAATCGCCGCCCCCGCGTAGCAGACCGCTGCCAGCAACAGCGCGATCTGCGCCGCCAGTTGCTCGCCCAGTCCCGACAGCGCCTGCACGCCGACGATCAGGCAGATGCCCACCATCCCCGCGGCGACGCCGACCAGCTTTCGCGACGTCACCGCCTCGTGGCGGGTGATCGCGAATGTCAGGAAAAACGTGAATATCGGCGCCGTCGAGTTGAGGATGGTTGCGACACCGGCATCCAGCGCCCGCGTGCCCCAGGCCACCATGGTCCAGGGGATGACGCTGTTGAGGCAGGCCTGGAACAGGAAGCGCCGCCAGTTCGCGGCGTCCGCCGGCATTCTGATCCCGCGCCAGCGCATGATCGCGACCAGCAGCAGGCCTGCGATCAGCGTGCGGCCCGCAATCAGCGTCACCGGCGGGATCGTCGCCACCGCGATCTTCAGGAACGTGTAGGACGCGCCCCACAGTGTCGCGAGCACAAGCAGCAGCGTCAGTTCGCTTGCGACTCCGGGATGTTGCTGTTGGCCCTCGCCCATGTCCGTAACCCGGTCTCGATCGATATCAGGACCGGACATTACCGCCTGTCGGCGCCTTGATACTTCGTTATGCGCCGAAGTGTGTGTGCAGCCTTCAGCCGACCGAGCCGACCTCGAACACGTCGCCGTCGTAGCCCGCCTCAAGCGGAATGCGGAGCTGGCGGCCGGTGCTGGTCTTGGTCATGACTGGCGTCACCGTGACGACGGATTTGCCGCGGCTGTCGTCCATCGCCGCCTTGACGCTCGCCTGCTTGCCGAGCTTGATCAGGTTGCGCGTGGTCGGGAACGGCAGCTTGAAGCGCCCGCTTTCGCCGCCTTCGAGCGCCTCGCGCGGCGAGACCCAGATCGAGTCGGTGGATTCCTTGCCATCATGGGCGCCGAGTTGTTCCGGCGGCGCGCCGGCGAGGAAGAACCAGGTGTCGAACCGCTTGGGCATGCCCTCCGGCGTGATCCAGTGGGCATAGGGCATGAGTTCGTCGAGCGCCAGCACCATGCCGTTGTCGGCAAGCACCTTGAGGAAGCTGATCTTGCCATCGCAGAGATCAGCGCGATGCGCTGCCTCGATCTCGCCGGCGCGCCTCGCCTCGACGAGCGCCTTCGAACCGCTCGGCCGCGCCAGCAGGATGCCGCTTTCCTCAAAAGTCTCGCGGATCGCGGCGATGCGGAAGCTCAGCGTCGCCTCGTCGAGCCCCTCGCCTCCCGAATACAGCGCGGGCGTCGCGATGATCTCCTTGTCACCCTTGTCGACGCTGCCGCCGGGGAACACCAGCGCGCCGGAATTGAAGTCGATCTCATAATGGCGAACCATCATGAAGACTTCGACTTCCTTTCGCTCCGCGCTGTCGCGGAGCAACAGGATGGTGGATGCGGGACGCGGTGCGACGATCTCGGCCATATTGCCTTACTCCTCGGGACCTCATCCTGAGGAGCGGCCGTCAGGCCGCGTCTCGAAGGATGATTGGTAAGCATCGGGGCCTCATGGTTCGAGACGCCGCTTCGCGGCTCCTCACCATGAGGGGTTCTCAGCCCGCGGCGCTCGATTGCGGTTGCAGATTGGCGCGGCGGTCGACGCGCGCCACGCGCGACAAGAGATAATCCACTTCCGCCTTCGCAGTGGCCGTGATGGTCGCGCCGGGCTTGCGCTGCGCGCTGGACGAAATGATGCCGCGCTTCTGCAGCACGTATTTGCGCACCGAAAGGCCCGCGCCCGGCTGCTGCTCGTAGCGGATCAGCGGCAGATGCGCGTCGAACAGATCGTGCGCGGCATCGCGCTTGCCGGCCTTAGACAGTTTGACCACGTCGATCAGGAGTTCGGGGAAAGCATAGCCGGTCATGGCGCCATCCGCGCCGCGCTCCATTTCGAAATCGAGGAACAGCCCGCCATTGCCGACCAGGATCGACATCGGTTTCAGCGAGCCATCCTTCTGGAAGCCGCGCAGCGTGGTGATCTTCTCCAGGCCCGGCCAGTCCTCATGCTTGAGCATCACGCAGGACGGCGAGTCCATCACGATCTTGCGGATCACGGCGGGTGTGAAGATGACGTTGAGCGTCAGCGGATAGTCCTGCAGCACCCAGGGAATGTCGTCGCCGATCGCTTCCTGCGCCTGCTTGAAATATCCCGTGATCTGGTCGTCCGTACGCAGGTGCGGTGGCGGCGCAATCATCACGCCGGCGGCGCCGGCATCCATCGACGCTTTCGCCAGCGAGCGCATCGATGCAAATCCGGGCGCCGATACTCCTACGATGATCTGCATGTTCTTGGCGCGCTTGACGAAGCGGATCGCGACCTGCTCCGCCTCAGCCGCATCGAGCTTCGGCGCCTCACCGAGAATGCCGAGCACGGTGACGCCGTCGCAGCCGACTTCGGCGTAGAAGTCGGTCAGCCGGTCGATGGATTTTTCATCGATGCGGCCGTCGTCGTGAAACGGCGTCGGGGCGATTGCAAAGGTGCCTGCGGCCTGGGCGGTGAGTTTTGTCATTTTGGAGTCTATCCTCTTGCGTCATTCCGGGGCGATGCGAAGCATCGAACCCGGAATCTCGAGATTCCGGGTCTGGTCCTTCGGACCATCCCGGAATGACATTTAGAACTAAAACCGCCGCGCGCCCATCTTGATCTGCTCTTCCGAGAAGAAGATTTCCTGGGCGTGCTCGACGATATCCTGCGCCTTCCACCCCGTGAACGGCGGCTTCCAGCCTTCCATTTCCATCATCCGCATCTCGCGGACGCCGCGCGGGCCGGAGACGCCGAGCACCTTGCCGGTCTGGTCGCCGGAGAGGTCGCTGACCATGTATAGCACGGCCGGCGCGATGCCATCGGGCCCGAGCGCCGCCTTCGGGTTCTCGATATAGCGCGGCAGGTCGGCGGTCATGCGGGTCAGCGCGCCCGGAGCCAACGTCCAGATCCGGATGTTGTACTTGCGGCCCTCGATCGCCAGCACGTTCGACAGTCCCCAGATACCGCCCTTGGCAGCGCCGTAGTTGGTTTGGCCGAAATTGCCGATGAGGCCCGAGGTCGAGGACGTGTTGACGATGACGCCGCCGCCGTTCTCGCGCATCCATTTGAACACCGGCTGGGTGCAGCAGAAGGTGCCTTTGAGGTGCACCTTGATCACCCGGTCCCAGTTGGCCTCCTTGGCCTTGGCAAAGGTCTCGTCGAGCAGGATGCCGGCGTTGTTCACCAGGATATCGGCGCGGCCGAAATTCCTGATGGCGTCCTCGAACACGGATTGTCCGCCAGCCATGGTCGAGATGTCGGCGCCGTTGGCAACCGCGCGGCCGCCCTCGGCCTTGATCGCGTCGACCACCTGCTGCGCCATCGACTTGTCCGAGCCGGAACCGTCACGCGGCCCGCCGAGATCGTTGACCACGACCGCCGCTCCCTCGCGCGCGAACAGTTTCGCATAGGCCTCGCCAAGCCCGCCACCCGCGCCGGTGATGATCGCAACCTTGCCGTCGAGCAGTCCCATGGTGTTTCTCCCGCATCTGTTTCCGTCATTCCGGGATGGTCCGAAGGACCAGACCGCAGATGCGCAATTGCGCATCGGGGAATCTCGAGATTCCGGGTTCGCTTCGCGCCCCGGAATGACGGTGGACCTATCCCAGCACCGTCTTGCCGCTCTTGATCACGGTGACGTTGCGCGATTTCACCTTGGCTTCGAAGGAAATGACGTTGCCGTCCTTCCACAATTCCATCGTCACGGTTTCGCCGGGAAACACCGGCGAGGAGAACCGCGCGACATGCTGCCTGAAGGCGGACGGGTCGTAGTCGGCGTAGGTTTGCAGCACGCCGCGGCAGGTGATGCCGTAGGTGCACATGCCGTGCAGGATCGGCCGCGGAAAGCCGGCCTTCCTGGCGAATTCGGGATCGCTGTGCAGCGGGTTGCGGTCGCCGCACAGGCGATAGACCAGCGCCTGGTCCGGACGCGTCGTGATGTCGACGATCTTGTCGGGCGCGCGTGTCGGCACCTTGTGCGGCTCGGGCTGGCCTTCGGACGGCCCGCCAAACCCGCCGTCGCCGCGCGCGAAGCGCGAGGCAACGAGCGTCGCCAGCTTCTCGCCCTTCTCGTCCTTGAGCACGGTCTGGTGGCGGATCACCGCGCCCTTGTCCTTGCCCTTGTCGAAGACGTCGAGCACGGTCGAGTCAGCCGTGATGTTGGCGGCACCGGGCAGTGGCTTGTGGAAGGTGATGTCGCGCTCGCCGTCGACCACCATCACGCGGTTGAGATTCATCTCGCCCGGGCCCGAACCCCAGGCCGCCACCGAAGCGAAGGTCGGCACCACCTTCAGCGGACGCGGGGTGAAGGTGCCCTCGTTGACGTAGGCGAGTTCCTTCTCGTCCATCGGGTCCGCGCCCATGCCGATGCCGTAGGCGTAGAGCATCACATCGCGGTCGGTATAGGCGAATTTCTGGCCGAGATTTTTCAGGGCCATCAGTTGTTCGTAGTTGATCGGCATTGCGGTCGTCCTCTCCCGGATTTCTTCTCGTCTGTCATGCCCGCGCAGGCGGGCATCCAGTAATCGCCGGCGTTTACTGGATCCCCGCCTTCGCGGGGATGACGACCTGTTGTTTGGCGTGCGGCGTTGGCAATTCCATCAGGCCGGGGTGAAGAACGGCAGCGGGGCGCCGTCGGTCGGCTTCCACACCACTTTCACCTTCTGGCCGATCTTGAGCTTGTCCATGTCGCAATCGACGATGTTGGTCTGCAGTGACGGGCCTTCCTTCAGGGTGACATAGGCGATCGCGTAGGGACCGGTCGGCGATTTGCGCATCAGGCTGAAGGTGTAGATCGTGGCCTCGCCCGAACTCTCTTCCCACACCGTCTTGTCGGAGAAACAGAACGGGCAGATCGAGCGCGGGAAGTAGTGCGGCTCGCCGCAAGCGGTACAGCGCTTGATCAGGAACTTGCCCTGCTTGGCGGCTTCCCAGAACTGTGCGGTCTCGGAATTGGTGACCGGCGTTGGATATTTCTTGGCTTCAGCCATCACACGCGCTCCAGAATGCAGGTTGAGGCGGCGTGGCGCACGCCAAGGAGTCCGCCGGTGCCGTGGGCAATGGCGAGGTCGCAATTCGGCACCTGTACCTTCGGGTGCGCTTCGCCGCGCAATTGCCGCACGGCTTCCAGGATCTTTGTCATGCCGCCGCGGTTGACCGGGTGATTGCTGCAGAGGCCACCGCCATCGGTGTTGAACGGCAGCTTGCCGACACCCGAAATCAGGTTGCCGTCAGCGACGAACTTGCCGCCCTCGCCCTTCTTGCAGAAGCCGAGGTCCTCGAGTTGCATCAACACCGTGATGGTGAAGCTGTCATAGATCGAGGCGTACTTGATGTCCTTCGGCGTGATGCCGGCTTCCTCGAACGCGCGAGGGCCCGACCAGACGCCGGCGGAATAGGTGAGGTCGAGATCCTTGCCGCCGCGCGGGCCCTTCATGGCCTCGCCATGGCCGATCAGCCGCACCAGCGGCTTCTTCAGGCTCTTTGCGATTTCCGGGGTGGTCACGATCATCGCGCCGCCACCGTCGGTGACGACGCAGCAATCCATGCGATGCAGCGGATCGGAGATCATCGGCGAGTTCAGCACGTCCTCGACGGTGACGACATCCTTCAGCATCGCGTGCGGATTGTACTGGGCGTGGTGTGAGGCTGCGACCTTGATCCAGGCGAGCTGCTCGCTGGTGGTGCCGTAGTCGTGCATATGGCGCATGGCACACATGCCATAGGCATTGTGGGTGGTAGCGCCGTACGCGGCTTCAAAATCGAGTTCG
>DATCXE010000462.1:0-3042 GCA_036565985.1 Bradyrhizobium sp. | reverse complement strand
GGACGCTTCCTCGACAAGACCGGCGGGCGGGGCGGCTACATGGCGATCTTCTGCTGCGACGATCCGGACGCACGCGGCAGGCGCGCCAACGGTATCGGCGTGCGCACCGCCAACGTGATCACGCACGCGCCCTATCACGGCGTGCAACTGCACCCGCGCGATTGCCGCGCCGCCTTCATCGAGTTCAACCACACCGAAGGCAGCGACGATGTACTGGGACCGTATCCGCCGGCCGGACCGGACTGGCAGAAGGCCATCCGGAAAGATGTCACGCAGGCTTTGACCGAAGTCGAAATGCAGAGCCCCGATCCGCAAGGGCTCGCCGAGCGCTGGGGCAAGATCACGGGCGTCGCCGTCAGCAAAACCGCGAGCGGCGAGCCCGAGCTCAAACTGCCGAATGCGAGCTTCCGCTTCGTCAAGGGCGCGAGCGACCTGATGAGCGGGTTGACGTTCAAGGTCGCCGATATCGCGAAAGTGCGCGACGCGGCCAAGGCAAAAGGCTGCGAGGTGTCGGGTGATGCGTTCGATCTTTGCGGAGTAACGTTCAAGCTGGTGGCGTGACCGTCATTCCGGGGAGCGCGAAGCGCTAGCCCGGAATCCAATGAGCCACAATTTCGGTTGGGAAATGGATTCCGGGTCTGCGCCTTGCGGCGCATCCCGGAATGACCAGCGGAGCGAACTACCTTCCCTTGAAGTTCGCGACGCGGCGTTCCGCCGTTGCCTTGACGCCCTCCTTGAAATCTTCGGTCTTGCGCAGCCGCGACTGCTCGGCGAGTTCGTGATTGGTGGCGGCGAGCACGCGGTCGGCGAGGCCGGCGCGCATGGTGGCGCGGGTGGAGAGCAGGCCGAGCGGCGAGCATTCGGCGATCTCGTTGGCGAGCTTCATCGCTTCAGCCCGCACCTGGTCCTGCGGCACGCAGACATTGGCGAGGCCCATCCGGGTCGCTTCCTCGCCGGTGACGCGGCGGCTGGTGTAGAAGATCAGTTCGGCGTTGTTCTTGCCGACCAGTTCGGGAAGCGTCGTGGTCAGGCCGAAGCCGGGATGAAAGCCGAGCTTGGTGAAGTTGGCGGCGAAGCGCGCCTCCGGGCAGGTGACGCGGAAATCCGCCGATACCGCAAGCCCGAGGCCGCCGCCGATGGCGGCGCCGTGGACGGCGGCGACGATCGGCTTCTTGGCGCGGAAGATGCGCACGGCGTGCAGATAGAGGCTGTTGATCGAGCCGAGGCTGTCGGCGGGATCGCCCTTGGCTTCGGCCTTGGCCTCGGCCTCCTCCTGCGCCTGCCGCGCCGGATCGCTGAAATTGGCGCCGGCGCAGAACGCCTTGCCTTGTGCGGCGAGAACCGAGGCGCGGATCTCGATGTCCTTGTCGAACTCCTCCAGCGCGTCCGCGATCTGGTTGATCAGCGATATGTCGAAGAAGTTCAGCGGCGGCCGCCGGATTTCGATCAGGCCGACATGACCGTGCTTCTCGACGCCGATATCAGTGTACTTGCTCATGGGGTTTCCTTCTTGTTTAAGCGCAGACGAGGTCGCGCATTTAGCGCAGGCCAAGCCCGCGGGCGATGATGCCGCGCAGCACTTCGGTGGTGCCGCCCTGGATCGTCAGCTTGGGCGCAGTCTTGATCGCGAAGTCGAGCTGCTTTTCCAGCGTCTCGCGGTTGGTTGCGGTTTCCTCGACGAAGGCGGCGAGGTCGCGAACGCGGTGGGGCAGTTGCTGTTCCCACACCGTGCCCATGTCCTTGACGATGGAAGCTTCCACCACCGGTTCCTTGCCGGCCTGCAGCATGCCGGCCACCGAGACCGACATGCGCCGCATGGTGTGGACCTGCGCCACCAGCCGGCCGATACCTTCGGCGCTGCGCGTATCCGGATTCTTGCCGACGGCGCGGACCAGTTCGGTCAGCACATAATAGGTCTCCAGAAAACGCTCCGGGCCCGAGCGTTCGTACGCGAGTTCGGAAGTCGCCTGCTTCCAGGCGCCGTCGATTTCGCCGAGTACGTGGTCATCAGGGACGAAATGGTCGGTGAAGACGACCTCGTTGAATTCATACTGCCCGGTGATCTGGCCGATCGGGTTCACCTGGATGCCCGGCTGCTTCATCTTGACGAGGAACTGCGTCAGGCCGTGGCGGCGATTTTCCTTGGTCGGCGGCGAGGTGCGGAAGATCGCGATCATGTAATCGGCGATATGGGCCGAGGAGGTCCAGATCTTGGTGCCGTTGATCAGATAGCCGCCGTCGGTCCTGGTGGCGCGGGTCTTTGCCGCGAACAGGTCGGAGCCTGAGTTCGGCTCGCTCATGCCGATCGCAAAACAGATCTCGCCTTTGCAGATGCGCGGCAGGATTTCCATCTTGATGTGCTCGGGCGCGTATTTCAGCAGCACCGGGCCGCTCTGCCGGTCGGCGACGAAGAAGCGCCGCGTCGGCGCGTTGGCGATGCGCATTTCCTCGGTCACGACGTAGCGTTCGAGGAACGAGCGCTCGTGGCCGCCATACTTCTTCGGCCAGGTCATGCCGAGCCAACCGCGCGCGCCAACCTTTCGCGAAAACTCCGGCACGTCGGTGTCTTCGCGGTTGGGCTGGTGCGGATCGAAAGTGCCGGCGGCGATTTCCTCGGCGAGGAAGGCGCGCACTTCCTTGCGCAACTGCTCGCATTTTTCCGGCAGGCGGATCGGATCGAAACGAAGGGCTGCGGTCATTGTCTATCTCGACTTCTAAAACCAGCTGATCGGTGTCGGTTCAGCGCGAGGCCACGAGCGGCCACAATTCATCGGCGCCGCGGTCGCAGACGAGCTTGCCGAGCTCGACCGCCCAGTAGCTTTCGGAACCGAAATCGTCGCGCCACGCCAGCGCGCGCAGCGAATAGCGATGCAGGATGTGCTCGCTGGTGAAGCCGATCGCGCCGTGCACCTGATGCGCGATGCCGCCGCCTTTCTCGGCCGCCTCCGAGCAGCGGATTTTTGCCGCGGCGGCTTCGAGGAACAACTCGTCATTGAAGGAGGTCGCGTTGGCACAGGCGTCGGCAGCTGAGGTCGCCGCCGC
>DATCXE010000452.1:0-14201 GCA_036565985.1 Bradyrhizobium sp. | reverse complement strand
GCCTCGCTCGCCTGGGTTTCGGGCGTCATGGCGACGCCTGCCGCCGCGCTGCTGGCGCCGCTCGGCGAGACCGTTCGCGGACCGGGCCCGGTCAAATTCCTTCCTTATCTCGATGGCGAGCGCACGCCACACAACGACGCCGCTGCCAGCGGCGCGTTCGTGGGTATTCGCGGCGCGACCGGACGCGAGGATCTCGTTCAGGCCGTGCTGGAAGGCGTCGCCTTTGCCGCGCGCGACAATCTTGCGGCGCTCGGCAGCGCCAGTTCCGCGATCGCGGAGGTCGATCTTGTTGGCGGCGGCTCGCGCTCGGCGCTGTGGGCCCAGATCTGTGCCGATGTGCTCGGCATTCCCGTTCACCGCGTCGAGGAGGGCGAGGTCGGTGCAGCGCTTGGCGCGGCACGGCTCGGCCGGCTTGCCGCAACCAACGAAAGCCCTGCGCAGGTCTGCACGCGTCCGCGGCGGCTTGCGAGCTTCACGCCGCGCGCGTCTGCCAAGGCCGCCTACGATGAAGCCTATCACCGGTGGCGAAAACTATATCCCGCGCTGAAGGAGTTCTCCCTGTGAACGCGTCACCCAAATTCTTCGGGGCGAGTGCGCCGATCGCCTATGGCGGCAAGGACGCCAAAAGCCCGCTCGCGTTCCGCTGGTACGACAAGGATCGCGTCGTGCGCGGACGGAGGCTCGAGGATCACCTGCGTTTCGCGGTCTGCTACTGGCATTCGTTCTGTTGGCCCGGTGGCGATCCCTTTGGCGGCGAGACATTCCTGCGGCCCTGGCATCATGGCGCGGATGCGATGGCGCTGGCGCGGGCCAAGGCCGACATCGCCTTCGAGCTGTTCCGCCTGCTCAATGTGCCCTTCTTCACCTTCCACGATGTCGATGCCGCGCCGGAGGGCGCCTCGCTCGCCGAATCCGTCGCCAACCTCAACGCCATTGCCGATGTCTTCGAACAGAAGATGGCGTCTTCCAAGGTGCGTCTACTCTGGGGGACCGCCAATCTGTTCACGCATCGCCGCTACATGGCGGGCGCCGCGACCAATCCGGATCCCGACATTTTCACCTATGCCGCCGGCCAGGTACGAGCCGCGCTCGAGGTGACACACCGTCTGGGCGGGCAAAACTATGTGCTCTGGGGCGGACGCGAGGGCTACGAGACGCTGCTCAACACCGACATCAAGCGCGAGCTGGACCAACTCGGCCGCTTCGTCTCGCTGGTCGTCGAGCACAAGCACAAGATCGGTTTCAAGGGACCGATCCTGATCGAGCCGAAGCCGAAGGAGCCGACCAAGCACCAGTATGATTTCGACGTAGCCACCTGCTACGGGTTCCTGCAGCGCTATGACCTTCTGGAGGACGTCAAGCTCAACATCGAACAGAACCACGCCATCCTTGCCGGCCATTCGTTCCAGCACGAGATCGCGCTGGCCCAGGCGCTCGGCGTGTTCGGCTCACTCGACATCAACCGCGGCGACGATTTGCTTGGCTGGGACACCGACCAGTTCGCGATGAATGTGCCGGACCTGGCGCTGACATTCCACGACGTTCTGAAGGCCGGTGGCTTCACGACGGGCGGTCTCAATTTTGACGCCAGGATCAGGCGGCAATCGATCGATCCGGACGATCTGATCCACGCCCATGTCGGCTCGATGGACGCCTGCGCGCGGGCGTTGCTTGCCGCCGCCGACATGCTAGATGCCGAGGCGCTCACGACGCCGATTGCGGAACGCTACGCCGGATGGGCTGATGCCGAGGGACGCGCGATCCTCGCTGGCCGGCGTTCGCTTGCAGATCTCGCCGATCGCGCGCTGGCACCCGGTTTCGATCCGCAGCCGCGCTCGGGCCGTCAGGAATATCTGGAATCGTTGGTCAACCGGTACGTCTGAGGCGAGGCCGAGCATGGAAACCGCAGGTGCAGCCAGGCTACCGGTTCTGGAACTGACCGGGATCGGCAAGGAGTTTGGCGCGATCCGCGCGCTGCACGGCGTCGACATGCAGGTCTTTCCCGGTGAGGTGGTCGGCCTGATGGGTGACAACGGGGCTGGCAAGTCGACGCTCGTAAAAATCATCGCCGGCAATTTCCGCCCCACCCTGGGCGAGGTTCGCTTCGACGGCAACGCGGTCCATTTCCACCGTCCCATCGATGCCCGCGCGGTCGGGATCGAGGTCGTCTATCAGGATCTGGCGCTTGCTGACAATCTCACAGCGGCGGCCAACGTCTTCCTCGGCCGCGAGCTTAAGCGGAAATTCGGCCCGTTCGCCTTCCTCGATCACAATGCGATGGCGGCGCGCGCGCTGGAGCTGTTCGGAGAACTGCGCTCCGAGACAAGACCGCATGATCTGGTCAAGCAGATGTCCGGCGGCCAGCGCCAGGCGGTGGCGATTGCACGCACCCGCCTGTCGAACGCCAGGCTCGTGATGATGGACGAGCCGACCGCGGCGATCTCGGTCCGCCAGGTTGAGCAGGTGCTGAGCCTGATCCATCGGCTGAAGGAGCAGGGCGTCGCCGTCATGCTGATCTCCCACCGCATGCCCGACGTCTTCGCGGTCTGCGACCGTGTCGTCGTCATGCGCCGCGGCGAGAAGCGGGCGGACAAGCCGATCCGCGATACCAGTCCCGAGGAAGTCACCGCCCTGATCACCGGTGCGAAGGAGGCTGCGTGATGGCCATGCCGCTGGAAACCCCGATCTCCTTCACCAATGTCGGCCGCATCAAATGGTGGCAGCGCGGCATCTTTGCATCGCAAACCGCCTACGTTCTGCTGGCGCTGCTGGGGCTCTTGATCGCGATGCATTTTGCGAGCCCTTACTTCTTCACGCAGGGCAACATGCAGAATGTGGCGAAGAACTTTTCCTTCGTCGCTATCGCCACCCTCGGCATCACCTTCGTGATCATCACCGGCGGCATCGATCTCTCGGTGGGATCGATGATGTGCTTCTCCGCCATGATCACATCCATGGTGATGTCGGGCCTATCGACGCCGGGCATGCCCGGTGCGTCCCTGTTCGTGCATCTGGCCGCGGACGGCAAGACCGTGGTCGCGAATGTACCGGGGCTGATCCTGCTCGTTTCGATCCTGGCGGGACTTGTCACCGCGCTGTTGGTCGGCCTCGTCAACGGCTTCTGCATCGCCGTGCTCGGGCTGTCGCCCTTCGTCACCACGCTAGGCATGCTTTCGATCGTCCGCGGTCTCGGTTATGTCGTCTCCAACGGGCGCGGCAGCTTTCCGGGCGGGCCGGACGCCGACTATTTCTACGCGCTGACATCGGGCGATCTGTTCGGCGTGCCAGCACCGTTCATCTATCTCGTGATCCTCGCGGTGGTAATGGCGATCGTGCTGCACCACACGAGCTTCGGCCGTCACGTCTTCGCGCTCGGCGGCAACGAGAAGGCGGCGGAGTTGACCGGCATCCCGGTCGTACGGGTCAAGATCGAAGTCTACGCGATCTGCGCGCTGGCCGCAGGCCTGCAGGGCATCATCGTCTCGGGCTGGCTGGGCTCTGCGCCAGCGAATATGGCGACGTCCTACGAGCTCAACGTGATCGCAGCGGCGGTCATCGGCGGCGCCAATCTCGCCGGTGGCGTCGGCGGCGCGCTCGGGGCCATCGTCGGCTGCGTGCTGCTTGAGGTGATCCGCAACGGCCTCGTGCTCGCGCAGGTCAGCTCCTACTGGCAGCAGACGCTCGTAGGCGTGATCATCATCCTGGCCGTGCTGGTCGACCGCATCCGCTCACGCATCGCTTGAGGTTACTCCGGGAGGGCAACGAACGCGTCGTCTATCCGCCTTCCGGAGCATTCAATTCAAAAGGATAGGCACAAAAGTGTGGAGGGAACCAATGAGGAAGATACTTCTCGCCGGCATGGCCATCGCGATGATGGCGACTCCGGCATTCGCCCAGACCTACAAGTTCGTGATCGTACCCAAGGCAATGAACAATCCGTTCTTCGACGTCGCGCGCGACGGCTGCCTGAAGCGCGCCAAGGAGCTCGGTAACGTCGAATGCATCTACAAGGGGCCGGTCGAGCATGAGCCGGCGACGCAGGCGCAGATCATCCAGGATTTCGTTACGCAAAAGGTGGATGGCCTTGCGATTTCGGTCGCGGATGTCGCGGCGATGACCAAGTCGATCGAGGCCGCGACCGCGGCCGGTATTCCCGTCATCACCTTCGACGCGGATGCGCCCGGCTCCAAGCGCATTGCCTATATCGGCACCAACAACAAGGACTTCGGCCTCGCGCTCGGCAAGCAGTTGCTGCAGCTCAAGCCCGAGGGCGGCAAGTATGCCGTGGTCTCCGGTGGGCCCGGCGCCAAGAACCTCGCCGAGCGCGTCGATGGTGTGCGCGAGGCGCTCAAGGGCTCGAAGTGGGTCGAGGTCGCGGGCTCGCCGACCTTCTGCAATGACGATCCTGCGCTCGCGGTCCAGCAGATGGCGGACCTGCGCACCGCGACGCCGGACCTCGGAGCGATCGTGCCGGTCGGCGGCTGGCCGATGTTCGCGCCCGAAGGCTACAAGGCCTTCGTCAACAAGAACAGGAAGGACATAGATGCCGGCAAGCTGACGCTCGTCGTCGCCGATACGCTGAAGATGCAGCTCGAACTGCTGCGCGACGGCTACTCCAACGGGCTGACGGGACAGCGCCCGTTCGAAATGGGCGAGAAGGCGATGGATGTGCTGCTGGGCATCAAGAAAGGCGAGAAGGTTCCCGAGGTCATCTATACCGGGCTCGACCTCGTGACCAAGGACAACGTCGCTCAACTGTTGAAGTAGGAACGTTCGCAGCCCCAACGTTCCCGGGCTACATTTCCCGGGGAGTGGACGCTGCTTTCGGCCTCGGAACGGCTCCCCCCGGCGGACTGTTCTCGCCGGTCAGCGATGCCGATGCGGAAGCGACCATCGAGCGTGCCTGGTCGCTCGGTGTCCGCTTCTTCGACACTGCGCCGCTCTACGGCTTTGGATTGGCCGAGCGTCGCCTGGGCAGCTTTCTGCGCCGGCAAAAGCGGGATTCATTCGCGATCTCGACCAAGCGCAGCTTGCTGGCCAACGTCAATCCCGCCTTCGCCTGGGTTCGCCTGGCGCAGCGCATTCCCGTGCGCATCGCGCTGGACGAGATTCCGGATCATATCTCGATGGTGGCCGGCCGGTCGGCGTCATGAAGAGCGTAGGATGATCCTGGAGGTCCTCGGGCTTCCGCGGTTCTCCATTCGCCGCGAGATAGTCGGATCCTGCGTACAGGTACCAGGGCGCCGACGCGAGCGTTCGCTGGACAAGGTTTGAATCGGGCAGCGGGCCGAAATGGGCCTGGATGGCGATGTCGAAGTTCTCTCCGACGATATCGATCGCCCGATCGCAGGCATGCACGACGATGTTCACCTTCGGATGCCGGATCAGGAAGTCATCAGCTACGGAGCCGGTGCTGTTCTTGAGTTCCTGACCTGGCGGATGATCAGCGCGGTCTCATGCAATCAGGGTCATCCGTCATATTGCATGGATCGGATCCCTACGCTTTGAGAATGGCAGCCGCAGCGGCGGGTTGCTCCAATCTGCGCATCCTGGCCGCTTCGAAGCCATGCATGCCCGTCTGCCACTGCAGGCCGACTATCGCACCCTTCGTGGGCTGCAGAAGCCCAAGCGTACTCACGAAAGTCAGCGGCAGCCAGATCAGAAAGTGCAGCCAGTACGGCGGCGCGTAGGCCGTCTCCACCGCCAGAATCACCGGCACGATGACGTGGCCAACCACGATGATGACCAGATACGCCGGAAAATCGTCGGCGCGGTGGTGATGAAGTTCTTCGCCGCATTCTTCACAGCGATCGACGACCTTCAGGTACTTGCCGAACAGGCGCCCTTTCCCGCAGTTCGGACACCGGCAACGAAAGCCACGCCACATTGCCCGGTAAAGCGAAGTCGTTTCTTCAGGGCGGGCCATGATTTGAATTCCTTGACGGAGTGGATTTTCCCTACAATAACGCTATATATGCATACAAACAAAACAAAAGGACCATATTGCATGGATTGGCTCCCTACACTGTCCGAGGGGTCGGGTCCGGTCTACAGGCGGATCGTTGACGCGCTCTCGAACGATATCGCGAGCGGGCGGCTGAGGCGCGGCCAACAACTGCCGACCCATCGCGCGCTGGCGCAGGCCCTGAGGATTGATCTTACGACCGTGACGCGCGCGTATGGAGAGGCGCGCCGCCGCGGCTTGCTCGATGCGCGAGTGGGGCAGGGCACTTTCGTTTCCGAGACGACAACGCGTGCGACCGTGGATATTCCTCATCCGGTCAAGATCGATCTTTCCATGAACGTGCCACCCCAGCCGATCGAAGCCAATCTCGACACGCGCATTGCACAGGGCTTCGCATCGATTCAGAAGGAGGCAGGCTTCTCTGCCTATCTCAACTATCAACGGCCGGGCGGTGATGATGAGGATCGCGATATAGCTGCCAATTGGCTTCGGGCACGGGTTCCGAAAGCGCAAACCCAGCGGCTCATCATTTATCCGGGAAACCAGGCGGCAATCTTCAATGTGCTGCTGTCCCTGACATCTCCGGGGGATGTGGTGTTGACCGAAGCGCTGACCTACCCCGGCATCAAGGCCGCCGCGGCAAAGCTGGGTGTGCGTCTCGTCGGCGTGACAATGGACGAGCAGGGTATCCTGCCGGACGCGCTTGGCAGCGCGTGCAGGCAGCATCGGCCGAAAGCCGTGTATCTTGTTCCCACCATGCAAAATCCCACGACGGTGACGCTGAGCCCCTCCCGCCGCAAGGCGGTTGCCGAGATCATTCGCAAGGCCGGAACGCTCCTGATCGAAGACGACGCATATGGCGTGCTTGACCCCTCCGTCTCGCCGATCGCCAACTTGATCCCCGAGCGGACGTATCTCGCGCTGAGCCTGTCGAAGTGCATCGCGCCTGCGCTGCGTGTCTCATTCCTGCTCGCGCCGGATGTTGCAGCCGAACAGGTACTCCGGAGCAATCTTCAGGCCACCACTCAGATGGCGCCACCGCTCATGGTCGCGCTCGTCATGCACTGGCTTCGTTCCGGCGTCGTCGACCAGATCGCTACTGCAATCCGCAACGAAGCAATGGGGCGCCAGCAACTGGCCGCGAAGCTGTTAAAGGGGCAGTCGTTCGCGGCTCATCCCAAGGGACATCACCTCTGGCTGTCCTTGCCACGCTACTGGAACAGGGGAGATTTCGTCGCCCACGTTCTGCGCGAAGGACTGGCCGTGGTGGCAAGCGAGGCTTTTGCTGTGGATCAGGCGACCGCTCCTCATGCAGTCCGCGTCTCGCTCGGCGCGGCCCGCAATCGTATCGAACTGGGCACCGCGCTGCATCTCCTGTCCGCGACGCTAAAAGCTCCACCCGCTGCAATGCAGGTGGTCTAGCTAGAGCAACTGGACGCCGATCCCCATGGCGTCTTCCGCGAGTACCGAAAGGATCATGCCGTGGTGCGGCACGAGACCGGCGGGCATTCCATTCTGCGTCTGGCCGATGTCGACCGACTGGGCAGGGGACCCGCGAGTCGGTCGCGGGCCGCTGCCGCTGTCGATCCCGGCTGTCTGTGAGCGAGGACGCCGCTGAGAGATAAGAAAACGGCTCCGGCGCGATTGCAGGGCGCCGGAGCCGCTAACCGATATCTCGCCAGCAAACGTTAATCGTTTGCGCGAGACTTTCGTTAACCGAAAACCAGTTCGCTCCTGGCCGCAATGCGTGCGCGGGCCTTCTGGACGGGATCGCGAACATCGACGACAGGGGACACTGCCGATCGAAGCAGGCGGCTCAACTCACCGCGAGCACCTCCGTATTCGAAATGCGGAGCAAAAGGCTGCATGGCGCGTTCATCGCCAGTGCCGTAGAGCTTTTCGTACTCCACAAAATTCCCGAACTGCTCCCGATCGTTGTCGACCAATAGCGTCTCGGCCGGCGTGCCTTCCGCAAAGACGACTTCGTGGGTTTCCAGTTCGATATGGAAATAGTCGATGGAGTCCCGATCGTCCATGTCGGCCAGCGTGATGGATTTTCCATTCACCAGCCATTCGACTGGAATGAGAAGACCGTCGATGAAGAGGCTATGGTGGGGAGAAAGGAACAGGTCACGACGCGGGTACTGATCGCTCAGAGCAAAACGTGCGACCCGGATCGGAGCGACGGTCCAATGCCAGGAGGGGCTGGATTTGTCGAACCTTTGGCGTCCGATCCATTTGACCGGCATCGGTCCCCGAAGCGTATCGACGAGCGTGCCGATCGTCAGTTCTTCAACGGGAATCTCGCCATCGGGAGTCTGAACCAGCGTTCCGCGAAGGAAACACTTGCCGGATCCACCGCCGTGACCTGGAGACGGATTGTCGTGCCACCCCATCCAGCCCAGCGCATCTGCTTTCTTTGACAGCGATGCAAGCATGGGCAAGCTAACAACGCCGGTGGCAGCAACCTTTCCCGCCGTGCGGGCCGAAATTCCGAGGAACTGCCTACGTGATGAATTCGTCACTTGTACCTCATGGTTAACAAAAAGACGATCGAGACAAAAAACAGGTTTAAGCCCGTAACGAACCATAAACCGGACGGCATGCCAACCCGAAAATGCCCAAGGATTCCCTGTGGAACGGCTCAGTATGCTCTTGCTTAATTTCCGTAGGGCTGAGCCGCCGACGAAATGACGAGTGCGTTCTTTCTGAGTCGCGGGACTTCATCGATGGAGACGACATAATTGATCTTCCAGCGCCTGGCGCAAAAATGCAGACGCTGCTCGCAGTTCTGCTCGCTCGCTTTCCCGCCCGGCGGGCAGCGAAACCGGCGTCAACTGATCAATCGGACGTTTGCTGCCCGCGCGGACGGTGTCGTCATCGCGCTTCGCGCCAGTGGTGAACTAAACATCCTGTACGGCATGTGAGCGCCATGACCATCGCCGCAAGCCCGTGCTTGCGGCGATCGGGCTCGAAAGGCGTAATACCATTGATCCAGTTACTTTCACCGGCGCAGCGCGCCATGTTACCGCCCTGGAATATTTACGATCATTTGAATTGACAGGAATTGCCCGATAGCCCGTCAGGACGCGTGTTTGCATGCGTTACCCGATTGAGGATTCACCGAGGGACGGAACAGCGATCATCCTCGAGGATGATGCGAGCGGCAGCTATGATGTCGCTCACTGGTCGACCGAGGCCGGCAAATGGCTCGGTGAAAACGGCGAGCCGACCAGGATCACGCCGACGCACTGGCATCCGATACCGCGCGACCAGTATCTCACCCGAGAGGACGGCGGGGCCGGCGCCCGGCCTCGGTCCGGCCGCGGGCGGCGACTTGCCGCGATCGCCGTAACGCTCCTCGCGGCGGCGTCCATCGCCACCTATTTCCGCGCCGAGGTCGCCGCCCAGGTGATGCGATACGCCGGCGAGGAAAGCCGCTTTGGTATCGATGCAATCGGCCGATATGCCACCGGGCTGTTCGCGAACCAGAGTTGGCGGAAAACCATTTTGGCTGCCGAAGAGCCAGTGGAAGCCGGTCCGGCCGTCACACCAGCGGAAGCGCCGCAAGCCGCGCCGGTGCCGCAGATTGCGGTGGTGCCCGTCGCGGATGCGCAGCCGTCGAACGAGGATCGCGCGGAACGTTCGGCGCTGGAGCCTGCGGAGGCCAGTCGCGCGCTCGCAGAGCCCGAGGGGAAGCTGGAGGCGGAGGTCGCGAAGAGCGCGCGATCGCTCGAGGAGGAGCATGAAAAAGCCGCCGGTCTGGCGCTGGAAGCCGTCACCGCAAGAAAGGAGCTGGCTGCGATCACGCAACAACATCGCCAGGCACTCGAAGCGGAACGCGCGCGCGGTACCGCGCTGGCACGCGAACTTGCGACCGCGCAGCGGGAAAGCGAGAAGCAGGCAGCGCTATTGAAGGCAAGCGCCGAAGCCGCACGGCAAAAGCAGGCAGAGGCCACGACCAGCGCACGATCGCTCGAAGAAGAGCGCGAAAAGTCCGCCGCTCTCGGGCGGGAGGCAGCCGCCGCACGCAAGGAGCTGGCCGCAAGCGCCGTGCAGCATGGGCAGGCCCTCGAAGAGGAGCGCGCGCGCGGAGCCGCACTCGCCCGCGACCTTGCGGCCGTGCTGCAGGAAAATGAAAAGCACACGGTCCTGTTTAAGGCGAGGGACGAGACAGCGCAGCTCAAGCAGGCGGAAGCCGCGCAGAGCGCGCGATCGTTCGAGCAGGCGCGTGACAAGGCGGCCGCGCTTGTGCTGGAGCTAGCCGCCGCGCGAAAGGAGCTGGCGGCCGGCACGGAGCAGCATCGTCAGGCGCTCGAAGAGGAGCGCGCGCGGGGCGCCGGCCTGGCCCGCGAGCTTGCTGCCGCGCAGCAGGAAATCGAGAAGCAGGCGGCGCTGTTGAAGGCAAGCGGCGAAGCGGGCCAGCAAGGGCAGACGGATGCGGCGCAGAGCGCACGATCGCTTGAGGAGGCGCGCGAAAAAGCCGCCGCTCTTGCGGCAGAGGCCGCCGCCGCGCGAAAGGAGCTGGCCGCAAGTACGGAGCAGCATCGTCAGGCGCTCGAAGAGGAGCGCGCGCGGGGCGCCGCGCTGGCCCGCGAGCTTGCTGCCGCGCAGCGGGAAAACGAGAAGCAGACGGCGCTATTGAAGGCAAGCGGGGAGGCGGGGCAGCAACAGGCGGAAGCCGCGAAGAGTGCGCGATCGCTCGAAGAGGCGCGCAAGAAAGCCGACGCTCTGACGGTGGAAGCTGCTGCCGTACGAAAGGAACTGGCCGCTAGCACCGAGCAGTATCGCCAGGCGCTCGACGAGGAGCGCGGGCGCCGTGCCGCAATCTGGAGTGAACTCGCAACGGCGCAGCGCGAGATCGAGCAGCAGACTGCACGGTTGCGGCAGGCCGGCAAGGAAGCCGAGCAGTTCAAGAAGGCAGCGGAAAGCGCCGCGGCGGAGCTCCGCCAATATCAGCAGCGCGAACGGACCGAGGCCATGGCCCGCGATCGCGAAACCGCTCCGGGCACGGTCGGTGCGGGCGCCAGGCCCGGGCCGTCAACCGCCAACCCGACTTCCAGGACAACACAGGCGACGGAGGTGGCTGCGGTCGTGCAGCCGGCGGCGTTGGAGGCGAGAGGCAGTCCGGAGGCGGCGAGGTTGATCGCGCGCGCGACTGCACTGCTCGGCCAGGGCGATATCGGCGCTGCGCGGATCGTGCTCGAGCGGGCCAGCGAGGCGGGCAGTGCAAAGGCGAGCTTCATGCTCGCGGAGACATATGACCCCGCCGTTCTGGCCGCATGGGGGACCTACGGAACGCGCGGCGAGGTGACGAGGGCGCGTGAGTTCTATGCGAAGGCACAGGCCGGCGGCATTCAGGAGGCAAGAAGTCGACTGAGTGCGTTGCCTCAGTGAGAGGGGAAGTGAACATGTTTTCACGGCGACACTTGCTGCGGCTGGCCGGGTTGATGCCGCTCGTTTCGGTGCTTCACCCAGCCAATGCGTATGCGCAGACGGCCAACGCGAAGGCACGCGGCGCTCCGCCGCGGCGTGGCTCCGTTCAGGACACGAAAAAGGATGAGATGAACGCCTGGACCGTCGGTCTCGCCGGCGGCCTGCTCGAGGGCGCACCGTTGCGGCTGGCGGCCGAGATGGCCCGCGTCGTCGACGATGGCCCGAACCTGCATGTCCTGCCGATCGTCACCCGCGGCGCCGTCGAAAATCTGAACTCGCTGCTCTATTTGCGCGGCGTCGATACCGCGATCATCAATTCCGACGCGCTCGAGGAGTACAAGGTCCAGGTGCCGGAGATCCGGCGCCGGATCACCTACCTGCTCAACCTCTTCCCGTCGGAATTGCATATCTTTGTCCGGCCCGAGATCCAGAGCCTGCAGGATCTCGCCGGCAAGAAGGTGAATTTCAACACCCAGGGCACGGCTGCCGCATATTCGGGGCCGCTGATCTTCAGCCGCCTCGGCATCAATGCAGAAAAGACCTTCATTCCGCACCAGGTCGCGCTGGAGCAGATGCGCAAGGGCGAGATGGCGGCCATCGTCTTCATCACGTCGAAGCCGGTCGATGCCTTCGTGAAGGGGCGCTGGGAGCCAGGCTTCAAGTTCCTTCCGGTGAGCTACGACGCCAAGTTCGAGGACTACTATCTTCCCGCGGTGCTGGAGGCAGCCGAATACCCCGGTTTGATCAAGCAGGGTGAACGGGTGTCGACGATTGCGGTCCCGACCGCGCTGGTCGCGTTCAATTGGCCCGCAAAGTCAAACCGCTATCAGCGCGTCGCCCGATTTGCCGACGCCCTGTTCTCGCGCATCGACCGGCTGCAGGGGCCGGGCTTCGACCCCAAGTGGAAATCGATCAATCTCGCCGCGACGGTCCCTGGCCTCGATCGCTTTGCGGCGGCGCAGGACTGGCTCGATCATCAGCCGCACGCTCCGCAGGCGTCGCGATGAAGGCGATCACCCTGTCGCTGGCATTCGAAGTTGTGAGCGGCCTGGCTCTCGCGCAAGGCGCGGCCGATCCGATGACGCTTCTTCGCGGCTGCTCCGTGATGGAGCAGGCGGAGCGGCTGGAATGCCTGGATAAACTGTCGCGCAACATCGCAGCGCCGGTTCGCAGGGCCGGAGAGGGTGACAGCTGGATCATCAGCGAAACCACCTCGCCGGTCAATTATATGCCGATCGTGACCGCCACCGCGGTCTCCGGCGCGGGTTCCTTGATGCAACTCGCGATCTACTGTCGCGGCGGCCGTACCGAATTGGTGGTTTCGGGGCCCGCTGCCGCCGGCGGCGGCGCCGATTACACGATTTCCTACAGGATAAACGACGGTCAGCCGGTCCAACTCGCGGCAGCGTCGCCATCGTTTGGAGCGGGCGTTGCGTTCACAGGCGACATCGTACGCCTGCTGCAATCGTTGCCCGAGGACGGTCACATCGCCGTTCGCATCATCCCTCATACGGGCGCCGTCCAGGCCGGGATTTTTCCGCTCGGTGGATTGAAGACGGTGCGGCAGAGACTGGCGGCGGTGTGCAGATGGCCAAACGCCGTTGCCGGGCCACGCAACCAATAGGTCATCGAACCAATACGGGAGGATACGGGATGAAGGGAATTGGAAATTCCGTCATGGCGGCGGTTGGAGTCGCAGCGCTGATCATCGCCGTTACGCCGTCGGCGGAAGCGGTGGTGCAGCAAAACCTGCCGGCGAAGCAGACGGTGAAGCGGCCGATCGCCGAGAAGAAGTCGCATCGCCTTGTCCTGCAGGTGAACGTGAACGATCCTGCGACGATGAATCTTGCGCTCAACAATGCGACGAACGTCGCGCAATATTACAGGGATCGCAACGAGAAGGCGGCAATCGAAATCATCACGTTCGGTCCGGGCCTGCATATGCTGCGCGACGATACCTCGCCGGTGAAAGCGCGGATCAAGACGATCAAGGAAGCAAATCCAGACATCTCCTTCCAGGCCTGCGGCAATACAAAGGAAAACATGCACAGGGCCGAGAACAAGGAGATCCCACTGATTCCCGAGGCGACACTCGTGAAGTCCGGCGTGGTGCGTGTCATGGAGTTGCAGGAGCTGGGTTGGGCCTATGTAAGGCCGTGAGGCGGCATCCGGCGGGGTTCGCTCCGTCGGCGGCCTTGATGGAGCCGGCTTCAACGCATTGAGGAAGAGGCGACGTCAGTTCATGTATTTGGCGCTGACGCAAATCAGGAACACGGTGTTGGCGCGTTCATCCGTCACTTCCAGTCGCCAATCACGGCCGGGTTGCAATCTTCCGCCGAGGCCTTGCAGCAACTGACCGGCGGTGATGGTGGCTTCCCGCCACGCTGCCTGCTGGTCCGGGAACTCTTCTCCGACCTCGTCGGCATCAGAGCGTTCGTGGTGCACGTTGAAAAAGTATCTGGGCATGCAAGACAAACGCCGCACACCACGCCGGGTTCCCGACATCACGCCGGCCAGCTGCTATGCAGGGCCCGGCTTCTGGAACCCTCGCTGCCGTACCGCGATGCGCGGCCTGCTAATGCGGCGCGGATGACTTGACCGTCGCCGTGGTTTCGAGGGGAATGATTTCGACCACGCCATCGGGTGGGCTGCCGGTTGTGTTGCGCGCGGCGGCGATCGCGACTTGCGTGCGGTTGCATACGCCGAGCTTGCGCATGATCTCCCGGACATGAACCTTCACGGTCGTTTCCGTCATTCCGAGCTTGCGGCCGATCACCTTGTTGGGGTCGCCCAGGCAAAG
>DATCXE010000432.1:0-2360 GCA_036565985.1 Bradyrhizobium sp. | reverse complement strand
TGCCCCGAAAACCCGCGCGCTTGCGCCAACGCCAGCACCGGCGCCGCGACCGGCGCCGCTGGATGAATGATCGTATCGGGATGGGTGTCGTCGAAATCGAGCAGATTGGCCGAAATGGCATTGACGAACGCCGCCCCCATCGCATCGAGCCGTTCCGGACGGCCGATGACCGCGGATGTCGCAACCCCACTGAACGGCAATAGCGCCCGCAACGCGCCTGTAACGGCGGGATCATTCGCCGACCCCAGCGCAGTCGCGAAGAAATTCAGGATCGAGCGTTTCGCTTCGTGACTTTGCGCCGCGACATCCGCCCACGCCGTCCCGGCAACGAAATTGGCGAGCGTTGTGCCGGCGCCTTGCGCTTCATCCTGCCGCACTGAGCGAATTCCTCGAACCTTGTTTTGCCGGACCCTATTCCGGCGCACCGTGGCCTGTCGACAAAAATCTTATGCTTGACAGATTGACTGACAATCTGGAAATTCGGCGGAACGCGACCAGGGACGCCCTGTCGCAACAAGAACAACGAACGCCCGCTCTCAGGCGGCGCGACAGGGAGTGAGACGATGGCAGGAGAGACAATCGGCTTCGTGGGAACGGGCCGCATGGGCGGGCCGATGGCTGGACGGCTGATGGACGCCGGCTACTCCCTGTGCGTCTACGACACGCAGAGCGAGGCCACCAAGCCGCTCGTCGCACGCGGTGCGCGTCTTGCAAAATCCCCCGCCGAAGTTGCCTCATCTGCGGATATCGTGCTGGCCAGCCTGCCGACCCCCGACATCGTCAAGGCCGTCGCGCTCGGGCCTGACGGAATCATTGCGGGAAACCACGCCAGCATCGTGATCGACCTGTCCACCAGCGGCCCCGGCGCAGCCAAGCTGATCGCGGAAGGATTCAAGCCACGAAACCTGACGCTGGTGGATGCGCCCGTCAGCGGCGGCATCAAGGGCGCGGTGAACGGCACGGTCGCGGTCATGGTATCTTGTCCGAAGGCAACCTATGACCGGGTCGAGCCGATCCTGAAGAATTTTGGAAAGCTGTTTTACACCGGCGACAAGCCGGGCACGGCGCAAACCGCGAAACTCGCCAACAATCTGATGGCTGCTGCCGCGCTTGTGATCACGTCGGAGGCGGTTGCGATGGGCGTCAAGGGCGGCGTCAACGCCAAGGTGCTGATCGACATCATCAACGCCAGCAGCGGCCGCAACAGCGCATCCGAAGACAAGTTCCCGCGCGCCGTGCTTCCCGGCACGTTCGACTTCGGCTTCACCACCGGCCTCTCCTACAAGGACGTGCGGCTGTGCATCGATGAAGCCGAGGCGATGGGCGTCCCGATGGTCTGCGGCTCCGTCGTCCGCCAGATGCTTGCGATCACCAATGCCAAGTATGGTGCGTCGTCCGACTTCACATCGATTGCAAAGGTCCTCGAAGAGTGGGCCGGGGTGGAAATGCGCGGGTAGATCCGAAATCCGGGCAAGGAACGATTGCAATGACGATCGGGGCGAGCGGATCAATCGAGATGTCGCTGGCGCGGCGGCTGGCATGCGCTTCGCTGGCCGTCGATCTCAGCCGATTCGGCCCGGATGTCGTCGCCAAGGCCAAGCTCTGCCTTCTGGACTTCCTGTCTTGCGCTTTCGAGGCGCGTCAGCATCCGTGGAGCCGTCAGGCCATCGGAATCGCGCGCGCATTCGAGAACGGCGCGACCATCATCGGAACAAGCAGGCAGGTGACGCCGGGCGACGCGGCATTCGCCAACGCAACGCTCGGCCATGGCCTGGTGCGCGAAGACATGCACGCGGCCAGCATCTGCCACCATGGCGTGGTGATCTGGCCGACACTGCTCGCGCTGTCGGAACGAACGCCAATGTCCGGCGCGACGCTGCTCGCGGCGGCGATCACTGGCTATGAAGCCGGCGCGCAAATCGGCAGCGCCCTCTTCACCGCTGATCTCGCCCGCCTCTATCGGCCGACCGGCCTTGTCGCCCCGCTGGGAGCGGCGCTCGCGGGAAGCCGCGCCCTCGGCCTCTCCGAGGATGCGGCGACGAGCGCGGTTTCGATCGCCGCGAATACATCGTCCGGCCTGAACGAATGGCCGCATTCGGGCGGTTCGGAGATGTACTTCCATCCGGGCTTCGCGGCCCGCAACGCCATCACGGCGATTGAGCTTGCAGAAGCCGGCGCCTACGGCTCGGAGACCATCCTCGAAGGCGAAGCCGGGCTGTTCGCGGCCTACCGGCGGCAGCCTGCACCGGCCGGCATCCGGCTGTTTGCAGGCCCAGCGCCGGAGATTATGGCCGTCTACAACAAGCCGGCTCCTGCGTGTAATTTTGCGCAAACGGCAGCCCAGGCCGCGTTGAGAGCGG
>DATCXE010000431.1:0-2469 GCA_036565985.1 Bradyrhizobium sp. | reverse complement strand
GGCTCGCCTGCGGCGGAGCCGCTCGACGCGTATTCCAAGCAGTGGATCGCCGACCACACGCCGCGAAGGATCGACATGCTGTCGCTGATGTCGATGTCGGATGCCTTCTTCGGCCGGGTGTTTCTGGCGCGGCGCGAACTGACCCCGTTCGGCACGGTGTCCATCACGACCTATTTCCACGCCTCGTCGGAAGAACTCGCGGCCGAGGATATCACCCGCGTGCTGGCGACTGCCGACGCCAGGATCTTCCACAGGAGCTACGGCGACCAGCACGGCGAATTGTGGTCGCCCTC
The DNA here is from genome assembly GCA_036565985.1 of Bradyrhizobium sp. Classification (GTDB taxonomy): domain Bacteria; phylum Pseudomonadota; class Alphaproteobacteria; order Rhizobiales; family Xanthobacteraceae; genus Bradyrhizobium. The sequence goes on along the minus strand of DATCXE010000431.1, from coordinate 2,176 downwards.
GGGACGCCTGCTCGCGACCACGACGCAGATCGCCTATTTCAAGGCGTGAGGGACGTCAGCGCGTCGCGAATCTCATGTAGGGTAGGCAAAGGCGCTCTTGCGCCGTGCCCAGCTACGATTTCTTCGAAGGTTCCGCCGCATGTCCGAACCCGATGCCAGCCGACCAAAGATCGCCCTGCTCGGTATTCCCATCGAGATCGGCGCCTCCCAGCCCGGCACGCTGATGGGGCCGGCGGCGCTGCGGACCGCGGGGATCGGCCGCATCCTCGGCCAACTCGGTTTCACCGTCGAGGACCATGGCGACATCGCGCCCTCCAGCATCGAGGCCCCCGAGGGGGCGCCGCCGGCAAAGGCCAAATACTACGACGAGATCAAGGGCTGGATCCGCGCGCTCAGCAAGCGCTCCTTCCTGCTGGCGCGCTCCGGTGCGTTGCCGATCTTCATGGGCGGCGATCACTCACTGTCGATGGGATCGGTGAACGGCGTCGCGCGCTACTGGCGCGAGAAGGGACGACCGCTGTTCGTGCTGTGGCTCGACGCCCATGCCGACTACAACACGCCACAGACGACGGAAACCGGCAACATGCACGGCATGTCGGCAGCGTTTTTGTGCGGCGAGCCCGGTCTCGACCGGCTGCTCGGCAAGGAGCCGCGCGCCTCGATCGGCCCTGAAAGGCTCGACCTGTTCGGCATCCGCTCGATCGATCCGGACGAGAAGAAGCTGGTGTTCGAGCGCCGGGTCGCCATCGCCGACATGCGCGCGATCGACGAATTCGGCGTCGCCGTGCTGATCCGCAAGGTGATCGAGCGCGTGCGAGCGCAGAACGGCGTGCTGCATGTGAGCTTCGACGTCGACTTCCTCGATCCCGCGGTGGCTCCCGGCGTCGGCACCACGGTGCCGGGCGGCGCAACCTACCGCGAAGCGCACCTGATCATGGAGCTGCTGCACGATTCCGGCCTGGTGCGCTCGGTCGACATCGTCGAGCTCAATCCGTTTCTCGACGAGCGCGGCCGCACCGCGCGCGTCGCCGTCGAGCTGATCGGCAGCCTGTTCGGCCTGCAGATCACCGATCGCCGCACGCCGAGCAACGCGGTATTGCCGAACAACGGCTAGAGGCCTCAACTGCCCTGCGTAGTTCCAGGCAACCGCAACGACACAAGCAGGCCGCCGAGGGGCGAGGAACCGAGCTCGACGCTGCCGCCATAGAGTTCAGCAAGTTCGCGCGTAATCGACAGACCGAAGCCAAAACCCGGTGCGCTTTCGTCCAGACGCTCGCCGGGCTGCAAGACCTTTTTGATTTCTTCCGGCTGCAGGCCCGATCCGTCGTCCTCGATCACAAGCCGCACCATGCTTCGATCCTGCATCGCCCGGATCACGATCCGGCTGCGCGTCCACTTGAACGCGTTCTCCATCAGGTTACCCGCCATCTCGTCGAAATCCTGCTGTTCGCAGGCGACGGCGACGTTGTCTGATATCTCGATGGTCAGCTCTATCCCCCGCTCGGCATGAACCTTGGTGAGGACGTCACCGAGGTCGCGAATCCGGGCCGCGATCGCGGTCTGTGTTCGCACCGGACCGCTCAATACAGCGGCGCGGGCGCGGCCGAGGTGATGGCGGATGCGACGCTCCATCAGGTCGACCATGGGACCGAGTTGGTCTGCATTGCCTCTTTCCGGTTTGGAAAGCGAGATCGCCAGCGTCGCCAACGGCGTTTTCAGACCATGGGCGAGATTGGCGACATGACGCCGGGCGCGCTCGAGATTGGCAGCGTTCTGGTCCAGGAGGCCATTGAGTTCGTTCACCAGCGGCTGCACTTCGAGCGGCTGACGCGACGGCACCCGCTCGCTGCGTCCGGCGCGCACGTCGGCCACCGACTGCCGTAAGCGCTCGAGCGGCCGCAGGCCGAGCCTCACCTGCAGCATGATCGCCAGCACCAGCGCGATCCCGAGCACACCAAGAGAAATTCCTAGCGTCGTCATCGCCTCGCGCAGGGGCCCCCATACCGCGCCACGCGGTGCCGAGACCACGATAGTGGCTGGCGTCCCCGACACCGTGATCTGCTGGATGCGGTAATGCAGCCGGTCGTCGTCCGGTCCCGGGCCGTCGGCCGCCTTCGGGCGATCCTTTGGAGGACGGCCGTCCTTCGGCGGACGATCGCCGCGCGGCGGCGGCGGC
>DATCXE010000423.1:0-3736 GCA_036565985.1 Bradyrhizobium sp. | reverse complement strand
CTTGACGCTGGCGCGGCTGACGCCATGGAATCCGTCGCAGCCGGCGATGAAGTCGCATTCGATCTCGTGAGTGACGCCATCCTTGACATAGCTGACGCGCGGGCGGTCGGTATCGAAATCGTGCGGCTGAACGTCGGCGGCCTGGTAGACGGTGGTGAGGCCTGCTTCCCTGCGCGCGTTCATCAGGTCGAGCGTCACCTCGGTCTGGCCGTAGATCATGACGGTCTTGCCGGTGGCGGCGTGCATGTCGATGCGGTGCCGCGCGCCGCCAAAGGCGAACTCGACGCCATGATGCACCAGCCCCTCGCGATGGGCACGTGCGCCGGCGCCGACTTCGTCGAGCAGCCCCACCGTGCCCTCCTCGAGCAGGCCGGCGCGGATGCGGCCCAGCACGTATTCCGCCGTCTGGCGCTCCAGAATGATGTTGTCGATGCCGTAGAGGTGAAGTAGTTGCCCAAGCAACAATCCTGCCGGACCCGCACCTATGATTGCTACTTTTGTCCTCAATACCCGCTCCTCCCCGGCATAATGGGTTCGCCGCCTGCGCATCGCCGTCACAGGCTTGCAATGGTAGTTATATCATATAACAGTTCAGGCAAAGCACGTCGGCGCAAATAACAATGCATCGCCCGTTCGCCGCACCGCAAGAAGTAGCTGCGTCGAATGGATAGGGGAAAGCAGGCGCCTGAACTGCATGTCCGCCTTGAAAAGGCGGGCAATCTAGATAACATGTTAAGTAACAAGACCGGGCAGCCACAACAGCCCGCGTGCCAAAGGGAGAAAATGTCCATGAAGAAAGCATTTCTGGCGTTGCTGCTGGCCGCCAGCGTGACGCCCGCCGTTGCGCAGGAAAAGAACTTCGATCTGAAGATTTCGCACTGGGTGCCGTCGTCGCATCCTCTGCAGAAGTCGCTGGAGGACTGGGCGGCCGCGGTCGAAAAGGATTCCGGCGGCACCATCAAGTCCAAGGTGTTTCCGGCCCAGCAGCTCGGCAAGGCGTTTGACCATTACGACATGGCGCGCGACGGCATCGCCGACGTCACCTACGTCAATCCCGGCTACCAGCCCGGGCGCTTCCCTCTGATCGGCGCCGGCGAATTGCCGTTCCTGATGTCGGACGCCAAGGGCGGCTCGATGGGGCTCGACGCCTGGTACCGCAAATATGCCGAGAAGGAGATGAAGGACGTCAAGTTCTGCCTCGCCTTCGTCCATTCCCCGTCGTCGTTCCATTCCCGCACCAAGAAGATCGTCGTGCCCGACGACATCAAGGGCATGAAGATCCGTCCGGCCCACGCCACCATGGCCAATTTCGTGACCCAGCTCGGCGGTACCAACGTGCAGTCGTCCGCGCCTGAAGTCCGCGACATCATCGAGCGCGGCGTCGCCGATGCCGTCACCTTCCCGTGGGGCTCGCTGCTACTGTTCGGCATCGACAAGGTGACGAAGTACGACATGGACGCACCGCTCTACGTCACGACCTTCGCCTTCGTGATGAACAAGGACAAATACAACGCGATGTCCGACAAGCAGAAAAAGGCGATCGACAACAACTGCAACACCGAGACCGCCGGCAAGGTCGGCGAGCATTGGGGCAAGATGGAGGACGCCGGGATCGCGAAGATCAAGGCTGAGTCCAGCCACGAGGTCTACACACTCACTCCCGAGCAGATCGGACTTTGGAAGAAGGCCGCCGAACCGCTGGTCAAGACCTGGGGCGAGGGCGTCAAGAAGAACGGCGGCGACCCGGATACGGCGCTGACCGAGCTCAAGGCTTCGTTGACCAAGTACAACGCGCTCGCGCAGTAGAAATACAATTACCCAGAGACGACGGCGGGAATGTTCCGCTGTCGTTTCTCCCCTGCCATCGCTACCCGTTCGGAGCGGACATGACTCGCGCGTGGATGGATCGTTTCATCGACACGATCGAATGGATCGCCGCTGGCTTCGTCGGCATCGTGGCGCTCAACATCTTCATCGGCGTCCTGTTGCGCAACACGCTGAGCTATTCGATCCCTGACTCCTTCGACATCGGGCGGATGCTGCTCGGCATCCTGATCTTCTGGGGCATCGCCGCCACCAGCTATCGCGGCGGCCACATCACGGTCGATCTGGTCTGGGCCAATGTCGGTCCGAAATACCAGCGCATGATCGACGTGTTCGCCACGCTAGTGCTGCTGTTCGTAGTGTCGGTGCAGACCTGGACGCTGTTCGACAAGGTGCGCACCACCTACAACGACAACGTCCTCACCTTCGACATGCACATGCCGACCTGGCCGTTCTTTGCTGTCGCCTGGGCCGGCGATGGCGCGGCGGTACTCCTGATCGCGATCCGCACCTACCGGCTGATCTTCCATCCGGAGGATATTCACGACGCCAAAGTGAAGACGGTGGAGTAGGGCGCATGGGTACCGACGCCGTCGCCGTCCTCGGATTCGTCGCGCTGTTTGCGCTGATGCTGCTGCGCGTGCCCGTGGGCATGGCGATGGGCCTGGTCGGCGTCTGCGGCTTCGGTTATCTCGTCGGCTTCGCGCCGGCGCTGAAGCTGGTCGGCCAGACCTCGATGCGCACGGTCACCGATTACACGTTCGGCGTGATCCCGATGTTCCTGCTGATGGGAACCTTCGTCAGCAACTCCGGCATGAGCCGCGAGCTGTTTCGCGCGGCCAACGGCTTCCTCGGCCATCTCCGCGGCGGGCTCGGCATCGCAACGGTCGCGGCCTGCGGCGGCTTCGCCGCGATCTGCGGCTCCTCGGTGGCGACGGCTGCGACCTTCTCGGCCGTGGCCTATCCGGAAATGCGGCGCTTCGGCTATCCGCAATCCTTTGCCACCGGTGTCATCGCGGCCGGCGGCACGCTGGGGGCCATGCTGCCGCCATCCACGGTGCTCGCGGTCTACGGCATCATCACCGAGCAGGACATCGGCAAGCTGTTCATCGCCGGCATCATTCCCGGCATCCTCGCCATGGCCATGTATATGCTGACGATTACGCTGATCGGCTGGTTCCGGCCGGACTTCCTGCCGAAGGGGCCGCAGACCACCTGGCGCGAGCGCTTCGCCGGGCTGAAGAACATCTGGGCGCCGGTGCTGCTGTTCATCTTCGTGATCGGCGGACTTTATGGTTTGCCGTTCCTGCCGCGCTTCACACCCACCGAGGCCGGCGGCGTCGGCGCCACCGGCGCGTTCCTGATCGGCGTCCTCACCGGGCGGCTCAACAAGGAGAAGATCCTGAACTCGCTGCTGCAGGCGACCCGCACCGCGGCTGCGGTGTTCACGGTGCTGATCGGCGCGTTGATCTTCGGCTATTTCCTGACGGTGACGCAGACCCCGCAAAAGGTGACGGAGCTGCTCACCGGCCTCGGGCTCGGCCCCTACGGCATCCTCGCGCTGATCATGGTGATGTATCTGGTGCTCGGCTGCCTGATGGACGCCATGGCCATGATCATCCTGACCGTGCCGATCATTTTTCCGGTGGTGACCCATCTCGGCTTCGATCCGATCTGGTTCGGCGTGATCATCGTGATGACGGTCGAACTCGGCCTGATCCATCCGCCGGTCGGCATGAACGTCTTCGTCATCAAGAGCGTGGTCAAGGACGTCTCCTTCGCCACCATTTTCCGTGGCGTGATCCCGTTCGTGGCGACCGACCTGATCCGGCTGGTCATCCTGATCGCATTCCCGCTATTGGCGACCTGGCTGCCGCAGCGCATGATGGCGCACTGATGCCGCCCGTGTTGC
>DATCXE010000422.1:0-13565 GCA_036565985.1 Bradyrhizobium sp. | reverse complement strand
CCGCCAAGCGCGGCGAATGCGATTTCGCGCCGATCCATCTGTTCGACGAAAAGTCCGAGACCTACAACGCGCCGTTCCTCAGCGACGGGCTGGAACTCGTGCCGGGCTGGCGGCGCATGCAGGGCATCGTGTTCCGCAAGGGCGATAGGCGTTTCGAAGGGCTGTCGGCCGAGGACGCGGTGCGATCGGCGCTGGCCGATCCCGCCTGCATCATGGTCAACCGCAACCAGGGCGCCGGCACCCGCATCCTGATCGACCGGCTGCTCGGCGGCGCGCGTCCCGACGGCTACTGGAATCAACCGCGCTCGCACAATGCGGTCGCGGCCGCGATCGCGCAGCACCGTGCCGACTGGGGCATGACCATTGCGCCGGTCGCGCATGCGTCAAGCCTGGGTTTCATTCCCTTTGCCGAAGAGCATTATGATTTCGCGCTGGTGAAGGCGCGCAAGCAACGACCGGCAGTGCAGGCCTTTCTCGACGCACTGGCGTCGGAAGCAGGGCGGGCGGCGCTGGAGCAGGCAGGGTTTCGGCCGGCTTGAAGTGTCGGGTGAACTGAAGAAGCTGTCGAAGAAGCGGCTCGGGGCAGGGATGGAATGACACGACCTCTGTCGATCGCGATCGTCGGCGCGGGCATGGGCGGCCTTGCCGCCGCCGCGGCGTTGCGTCGGGTGGGAATCGACGTCACCGTGTACGAACAGGCGACGCAGTTCGCGCGGATCGGCGCCGGCATCCAGATCGGTTGCAACGCCATGCAGGTGCTGCGCGGGCTGGGGCTGGAGGCGCGATTGCGCAGTCAGTCCTTTTATCCGCGCTCCTGGAACAACCGCGACTGGCGTACCGGCGAAGTCAAGTTCGACATGATCTTCGGCGAGAGCGCGGAGCAGAAATTCGGTGCGCCCTATCTGCTGGCGCATCGCGGCGATCTGCACGCGGCGCTCGCCAGCGCCGTTCCCGATCAGTTCGTCAGGCTCAACCACAAGCTGGTTGGGGTGGACGAAACCGGCGAGGGTGTCCGGCTGACTTTCGCCAACGGCGCAAAGGTCACGGCTGATGCCGTGATCGGCGCGGACGGCATTCATTCCCTTGTGAGAGACATTCTGTTCGGCGCCTCGGCGGTCAGTTTCACCGGACGCATCGCCTATCGCACGACCTATCCCGCCGCGCTGCTGGGCGGAGAAAAGATCGACGATTGCACCAAATGGTGGGGCGAGGATCGCCACATCGTCATTTATTACGTGAAGCCGGACCGCAGCGAGATCTATCTCGTCACCAGCCAGCCGGAGCCGGAGTTTCGGATCGAGTCCTGGTCGGCAAAGGGTGACGTGAAGGAATTGCGCAGGGCATTCACGGGCTTTCACCGTCAGGTCGAACAGGTGCTCGCCGCATGTCCCGACGTGCACAAATGGGCGATCGTCGACCGCGCCGCGCTCGATCGTTGGACCGAGCGCAACGTGACGCTGCTCGGCGACGCCTGCCACCCGATGACGCCCTATATGGCGCAGGGCGCCGCGATGGCGATCGAGGATGCCGCGGTGCTGTCGCGTTGCCTCGAGGGCGTCGGGCCGGACGGAATTGCGAACGCGTTTCGCCGCTTCGAGGCGACGCGCAAGGAGCGGACAACGCGCATCCAGCAGACCTCACGCGCCAATACGTGGCTGAGCGGACAGACCAATGCCGACTGGGTCTACGGCTACGACGCCTGGACCGTGCCGCTGGCGGCGTAGAGCATTTCGGGTTCGGTGGCTTCATCCTTCGAGACGGAGCTGAAGCGCCTCCTCAGGATGAGGTCCAATACCTCAGGTGCTCGACCCTCATGGTGAGGAGCGCGGCAACGCCGCGCGTCTCGAACCATGAGGCCCCTTCAGATGTCTATACGTTCAGGTTCATCCAGACCGCCTTGGGCTCGGTGAAATTCTCGATCGCGGCCGAGCCGTGCTCGCGGCCGAAGCCGGAATCGCGCACGCCGCCCCATGGCAACCGAACATCGGTGTAGCCATAGGTGTTGATCCAGACCGTGCCGGCATTGGCCTTCTTCGCAAAGCGCTGCACGCGTCCGATGTCGCGGCTCCAGACGCCAGCGGCAAGGCTATAGGCGGTACCATTGGCGATCCGCAGCGCGTCGGCCTCGTCGCGGAACTTGATGACGCTCACCACCGGGCCGAAGATCTCCTCCTGCGAGATGCGCATTTCGTGTTTGACGTTGGCGAACACCGCCGGGCTGATGAAGTAGCCGCGGTCGCCGACGCGCTTGCCGCCGGTCGTCAGCAGCGCGCCTTCCCTTTCGCCGATATAGACGTAATCGAGGATGCTGTTCATCTGCTTTTCGGAGATGACGGGGCCGAGCGCGGTGGCGCGGTCGGCAGGGTCGCCGATGCGGATCGATTGTGCCCGCTGCGTCAGCCGCTCGACCACTTCGTCGTAGATATTCTCATGCGCAAGCACGCGCGAGCCTGCCGAGCAGACCTGTCCGGCGTTGAAGAAGATCCCGGACGCCGCCGCCTTGGCCGCGGCCTCGATATCGGCATCGTCGAAGATGACGTTGGCGGACTTGCCGCCGAGTTCGAGCGACACGCGCTTGAAGTTGCCCGCCGCGCCGCGCAGGATGCCGCGGCCGACGCCGGGCGATCCCGTGAACGTCACCTTGTCGACGTCCGGATGATTGACGAGGGCGTCGCCGACCACGCGGCCGGGACCGGTGACGATGTTGAGCACGCCCGGTGGCAGGCCGGCTTCGAGCGCCAGTTCGCCGATCCGCAAAGCCGAGAGCGACGTCAGTTCGGCCGGCTTCATGACGATGGTGCAGCCGCAGGCCAGCGCCGGCGCAAGCTTCCACATTCCGATCATCAGCGGAAAATTCCACGGCACGATGACGGCGACCACGCCGACCGGTTCACGTACCGTGTAGGTGAGGGCATCATCCCGCGTGGAGACGACCTCGCCGCTGATCTTGTCGGCCCAGCCCGCGTAATAGGTCAGCGTGTCGATCGCTGCCGGAAAGTCCTGCCGAAGCACGCCTGAGATCGGCTTGCCGGCATCGAGGCTTTCGAGCGCTGCGATTTCATCGGCATGCGCCTTCATCAGGTCGACCAGCCGGAGCAGGATCTGTCCACGCTCGGATGCGCGCATGGTGCGCCACGGACCTTCGAAGGCGCGTCGTGCCGCGGCGACCGCGCGGTCGACGTCGGCTTCGTTGCCTTCCGCGACCGTGGCGATGACCTGCTCGGTGGCGGGGTTGAGCGTCTTGAAGGTGCGCCCGGAGGCTGACGGGACGTGCTGGCCGTCGATCAGCAGCAGCCGGGGCTTGCTGGCCGGGGCCGGGGTGACCTCGCGGGAAAAGTCATATGCAATCGACATCATATTTCCTCCGTTGTTGTCTCCCATTCTGGAATAGAATATGCCAGCATCAAATATGATATGATCTGCCTATGACGCGCCGGCATATGAAGTGGATTTCATAGCTGAGGGGATGATCCGATGCTGCACATCGACATCGAGCCTGTCTGGCGATTTCGCAAGGAGGGCAGCCCGCAGACGATCGTGGTGATGCTCCGCGTCCTCAACGAGATCCGGAAGACCGGCAAACTCACCAGTGCTGCGGCCGATGCCAGTCTCTCCTACCGCCACGTCTGGAATCTGGTCGAGCAATGGTCCGACTTCTTCGGCGTGCCGCTGGTCGAAACCCAGCGCGGCAAAGGCACGACGTTGACGGCGTTCGGCGAGAAGCTGGTGTGGGCGGGGCAGCGCATGCAGGCACGCCTTGGCCCGCAACTGGAGAACCTCGCGCAGGAGCTCGCAACGGAAATAAAGCCGTTCCTGCATCAGCGTCCGTCGGTGATCCGCGTCCATGCCAGCCACGGCTTTGCCGTGTCGAAGCTGCGCGAATTGCTCGACCGCGAGCCCGGCATCGGCGTCGATCTGCGCTATGTCAGCAACCAGAATTCGCTGGTGTCATTGGCGCAAGGTGCCTGCGATCTCTCCGGCGTGCACCTGCCGCGCGGCGAGTTGCGCGCAGAGAGCGTTAGGGCCTGCAGGGAATGGCTCGACCCGCGCGAGGATCGCGTGATCCATTTCGTGACCCGCGAGATGGGATTGATGGTGAAGCGCGGCAATCCGCTCAGGATCACGTCGTTGCAGGACATCGTTGATCGCAAGGCGCGCTTCGTCAGCCGCGACCATGATTCCGGCACGCGGCTGCTGTTTGATCAGCTATTGGCGCAGCAGGGGATTGACGAGGCCGGCATCAACGGCGCGCAGCAGATCGAATTCACGCACGCAGCCGTGGCGGCCTATGTCGCGAGCGGCATGGCCGACGTGACGTTCGGGGTCGAGGCGGCGGCCCGGCAATTCGGCCTCGATTTCATCCGCCTTCTCACCGAGGATTATTTCTTTGTCTGCCGCCGTGGATTTCTGGAAACCGAGCCGATGCAGCGCCTGCTCGACGTGATGAAGGGCAGGGAGTTTCACAAGGCCGTGGCCGAACTTCCGGGTTACGTCGCATCCAATACCGGATCTGTCAGCACCGTTCAGGAGTTCCTGGACAGCGTCGACGCCAAGCCAGTTGTTTCCCGCAAGCGGAAGCGCTGAATATGAAGCTCAACCCCCATCCAGCGCCGCCAGCCGGTCGGCTTCGGCGATGTCGTCCATGGTGTTGGCGTTGAAGAATGGATCGAGCGGCGTTGTCGGCCAGGTCACGGTGGCCAGTCTGAATCGCGCGGTCCAGCGGTCGATCTTCCTGACGTCTTCGACGATGAGCGCGTGGCGGAGCTGTTCGCGCAAGGCGACGCTCCATAGTCCGATCACCGGATGCGACTGGCCATCGGAAGCTGCGACCGCGAGTTCGGCATTCTCTGCCTCGAGCGCGGCATGCAGTCTGGACACCAGATCGCGAGGCAGAAACGGGCAATCAGCCGCGGCACTCAAAACCAGCTTTACATCGGGACGGTTTGTCGCAGCCCAGTCGAGCGCCGCCAGAATGCCGGCGAGCGGTCCGGGAAAGTCCGCGACGCCATCCGAAATGACCGGCAACCCAAACGCCGCAAAGCGCGCGGGATCGCCATTGGCATTGAGAATGAGGCCGTCACATTGCGGCTTCAGCCGCGCGATCACGCGATCGAGGATGGTGCGGCCGGCGATCGTGCGCATCGGTTTGTCGCCGCCGCCCATTCGCCGCGCCAGCCCGCCGGCGAGGAGCACGCCGGGAATACTTGTTGCGGCCGTGGCGTCAGTCATCGCTTTCGCCCTTGCGCTTGTGCCGCGCCGATTCCTCCTCGACGTAGTCGAGGTTCTGGTCGAACACGATGCGCTCCTGGCCAGCCAGCGCAATGAAGCGTTTTCCGCGCGTACGCCCCACCAATGTCAGCCCGACCTGCCGCGCCAGTTCGACGCCCCAGGCCGTAAACCCGGAGCGCGAGACCAGAATGGGAATTCCCATCCGCACTGTCTTGATCACCATTTCGGAGGTGAGGCGGCCCGTGGTGTAGAGGATCTTGTCGGCCGGATCGACGCCGTGGCGGTAGATCCAGCCCGCGATCTTGTCGACGGCGTTGTGGCGCCCGACGTCCTCGGTGTAGCAGACCGGCGTGCCTTCCTTGCACAGCACGCAGCCATGGATCGCACCGGCCTCCAGATAGAGCGAGGGCATGGTGTTGATCGCATGCGTCATCTGGTAGAGCCAGGAGGTGCGCAATTCTGCCTTGGGCAGCGCGACGCTTTCGACCGCCTCCAGCAGGTCGCCAAACGCGGTGCCCTGCGCGCAGCCGGATGTCTGCGTGCGCTTCTTCAGTTTTGCCTCGAAATTGGTGTGGTGTTCGGTGCGCACCACCACCACCTGAAGGTCGTCGTCATATTCGACCTCGGTGACGACGTCGTCGTATTTCAGCATGTTCTGGTTCAGGAGATAGCCGAGCGCCAGATATTCCGGGTAGTCGCCGATCGTCATCATGGTGACGATCTCCTGCGCGTTCAGATACAGCGTCAGCGGCCGTTCCACCGGCACGCGGATTTCGACCGCGGCACCCGTCTGGTCAGTTCCGGCGACCCGCTCGGTCAGCCGCGGATCCTCGGGGTCCGGTACGATCAGGGGGGCGGGGGTTTTGTCGATTTTCATCATATGAGCAGGTTAGCATGACATTCGCATCCAGCCGATATAAAGCATTTAAAGGTATGAACAATGTGGCCTCACGCCGTCATTGCGAGCGAAGCGAAGCAATCCATGGTGCAGCGAAGAAAGTGTGAATTGCTTCGTCGCTGCGCTCCTCGCAATGACGGATCGTGCCGGCGCCGGAGAACGCAATGAAAGTGATAGGCCTCGCGGGATGGAGCGGCGCCGGCAAGACCACCTTGCTGACGCGGGCGATACCGCATTTGCTGAAGGAGGGCCTGCGCGTCTCCGTCATCAAGCATGCCCATCACGCCTTCGATGTCGACGTGCCCGGCAAGGATTCCTGGAAGCACCGCGAGGCCGGCGCGGCCGAGGTTCTGGTGTCCTCCACCCAGCGCTGGGCCCTGATGCACGAACTGCGCGGCGCCGGCGAGCCGCGGTTGCCGGAACTGCTGGCCAAAATGTCGCGGGTCGATCTCGTCGTCGTCGAAGGCTTCAAGCGCGAGCCGCTCCGCAAGATCGAGGTCCACCGCGCCGCCAACGGCAAGCCGGTGCTGTTTCCTGATGATCCCGGCATCGTCGGCATCGCCACCGATACAAAGGTTGAAACCACGCTTCCCACAGCCCATCTCGATGATATCGCCGCGGTGGTGGCGATGATGCTGAAATCGGCAATCTCGATCGAAGACGTGCTGGCAAAATGCGAAGCTGAGGGCTGATCAGGCAGATGGCGCAACTGTCCGACGATTGCTTTGCCTTCGGCGGCCCGATGATGTCGGTCGATGAGGCTGTTGCCCTCATCGCCGAACGCGTGACGCCGGTGCTGGACGTGGAGCCGGTCGCGCTCGCCGCCGCCGATGGCCGCATCCTGGCGAAAGATGTTTCGGCGCCGCTGCCGCTGCCGCCTTTTACCAACTCTGCCGTCGATGGTTATGCGATCGCCAGCCAGGATCTGCCGCAGAAGGAAGAGCAGGCATTTGCGGTCACAGGCCGCCTCCAGGCCGGCAGTTCTGCGATCGCGCCGGTCAGGCCGGGGCAGGCGATGCGCATCTTCACCGGCGCGCCGATGCCCGAAGGCGCGGACACGGTTTTCATGCAGGAAGACGTCCGCGTCGAAGGCGACAAGGTCGTTCTGCCCGCCGGCCTGAAGCCTGGCGCCAACGTACGTCCTGCAGGGGAGGACATTCCCGCAGGCATTACCGCGCTGAAGGCCGGCCAGCGATTGCGGCCGCAGGATGTCGCGCTGGTCGCGGCGTTCGGCATGGCGCAACTCGACGTCGTCAGGCGCATTCGCGTCGCAGTGTTCTCCACCGGCAATGAACTGGCCTCGCCGGGCGAAGTGCGCGCCGCGCCGCAACTGTTCGATTCCAACCGCTTCATGCTGATGGCGATGCTGGCGCGGCTCGGCTGCGACGTCAGCGATCTCGGCATCCTCCGGGACGATCGCGCCGCGCTCTCGCGCGCGCTGCAGGACGTCGCCGGCGATCACGATCTGATCCTCACCACCGGCGGCGTTTCGACCGGGGAAGAGGACCACGTCAAGGCGAGCGTCGAAAGCATAGGCCGTCTCGTGCTTTGGCGAATGGCGATCAAGCCGGGGCGGCCGGTTGCGATGGGGATTATCGGCGGCACACCGTTCATCGGCTTGCCGGGCAATCCGGTGGCGAGTTTTGTCACCTTCGTTCACGTGGTGCGGCCGACGATCCTGGCGCTTTCGGGCGCGATGCAGGAGAAGCTGCTGCCGATGCCGGTTCGCGCCGGCTTCGCCTACAAGAAGAAGATCGCCCGCCGCGAATATGTCCGCGTCAGCCTGCGCAGGGCCGTCGACGGCGCGCTCGAAGCGGAAAAGTTTCCGCGCGAGGGCGCCGGGCTGCTGTCGTCGCTCGTCGATACCGATGGCCTGGTCGAACTCGGCGAGGACGTAGCGCAGGTCGAGCCCGGGCAGATGGTCGGGTTCCTGTCCTATGCCAGCCTGATCTCGTGATCAGCGTTGACGATGCAGGCAGCCGTCGCCATGGTGACACCATGACCACGACAAAACTCGATCTTGCCGGGCTCAAATGTCCGCTGCCGGCACTGAAAACGCGAAAGGCACTCAAGACGCTGCCGCCGGGTGACAGGCTGGAAGTGCTGTGCACCGATCCACTCGCTGTCATCGACATCCCCAATCTCATTCGAGAGACTGGCGACAAGGTCGAGATCACCGAGCGCAGCGACAGCCGAATCGTCTTTTTGATAGAGAAATCAGCTGGATTGGCTGAGACGGCAAAACAGCCGAGCGGCGGAACTTTAGACTAAAGCCGGAGATGCATAGCCCCCATACGTCAATTCGACGCCTTCATTGCAATGCAGGATTGCGGCCGACGACAATCCAGCCCACAAATTCCCGCTATGAATGCATCGAAGACCAGCGCCGCCGTCAGCCCTCCGGCGCGTAACGAACCGGCGAACAAGCCCGGCCCGGGCAGCAGTCCGGAGTTCGGGGCATTGGCGCAGGCCTCGATCCTGATCATCGATGATGAGCCGGGGATGCGCAATTTTCTCATGCGTACCCTCGAACCACGCTGCAAGCATGTGGAGGAGGCTGCCGATACCGACGAAGCCTCGCGCAAGCTCGACAAGAGCCGGTTCGACGTCGTCATCCTCGACAACATCATGCCGGGGAAAAACGGCGTCGACTGGCTGGCGGAACAGCGGACGGTCGGCTTCTTTGCCGACGCGATCCTGATCACGGCCTATGCGGATCTCGACACCGCGATCCAGGCGTTGCGTGCGGGCGCGGTCGATTTCGTGCTGAAGCCCTTCCGCTCGAACCAGATCCTGAATGCGGTCGCGCGATGTCTCGACCGCGTCCGGCTGGAGCGCGAGAACTACATCTTGCGCTACGCCCTGCAGGCTTCGTCGGATCGCACGTTCCTGCGCGACAATCTGATCGGGGCATCGCCCGCGGTCCGCAGCGTGCGTGAAACGATCACGCGCGTGGCCCGTCTGCCGACGTCGATCCTGCTGACCGGTGAATCCGGCACCGGCAAGGAAGTCGCGGCGCGCTCGATTCATTCGCTGTCGGACCGCGAGGACAAGCCGTTCGTCCCGGTGAATTGCGCGGCCATTCCCGCCGACATGATCGAGGCGGAACTGTTCGGGCACCTCAAGGGGGCCTTTACCGGCGCCGCCAGCGGGCGTGAGGGGCTGTTCCTGTACGCCCATGGCGGCACGCTGTTCCTCGATGAAATCGGTGACTTGCCGCTGCCGATGCAGAGCAAGCTGCTGCGCGTTCTGGAAGACCGCCGCGTCAGGCCCGTCGGTTCGGAACGTGAAGTCCCGGTCGACCTTCGTTTCATCTTTGCGACCAATGCCGACCTGCAAAAGGAGGTCGAGAAGGGACGCTTCCGGGCCGATCTGTTCTATCGCCTGAACGTCATGCAGATTCACCTGCCGCCCCTCAAGGATCGCGGCGACGACGTGCAGGAACTCGCCACCATCTTCATGAACAAGCTCTCGGCGCAGCTTGGCATGCCTCCGGTTGCGATCGACGTCTCGGTGCGCGCGGCACTCGCGAGTTACGACTGGCCCGGCAACGTGCGCGAATTGCGTAACCTGATCGAGCGCACGCTGATCCTCGGCGCATTCCCCGACGATTTCGCCGGACCGCGAAGCGAAGGCCAGCCGGCCGCTGCCGACAGCCTTGCCGATCTGGAGCGCCGGCACATTCTTGCGGTGCTCAAGGAGACCGGCGGCAACCGCGAGGAGGCCGCGCGCAGGCTTGGCGTTTCGCGCAAGACCATCGACCGCAAATGCGCGTCATGGAATGTCTGATCCCGGAAGGGCCATGGACAGGAAAGTGCGCGGACGCTCCGTCCGTGTCCGCTTGCTCGCCATTGCGCTGCTGCCGATGCTGGTCATCCTGCCGCTTCTGCTCGGTGTCGCCATCTATCGCTGGAATGTCAGGTTCGACGCCACCCTGATTTCGAAGGTGAATGGCGATCTCACCATCGCGCACCAGTACCTCGCCCGCATCCTGGAAAAGACCGGCGTTCAGATGCGGGCGCTCGGTCTCTCGGCCCGCTTTCACGATGTGGAAGAGCGGGATTCGCTCGCCGCGGTGGAAGAACTGCTCGAACAGTCGCGCAAGGAGATCGGTCTCGACTTTCTCTATCTGATGGATGCCAACGGAAAAGTCATTGCCTCGTCACCCGCGTTCAAGGGACGGCCAAAGAGCGACTGGCCGATCATCAAGGCGGCGCTGTCGGGCGAAACCCTGTCCACGGGCATCGACATTTTTGGCAATGACGAGCTTGCAGCGATTTCGCCGGCGCTTGCCGAACGGGCGCGTCTCGACCTGGTGCCGACGCCGAATGCCGTACCGACCGATCGCAGCACGGAAATACATGGCATGGTGGTGCATGCGGCGAGCCGGGCGACGGCCCCGGGCGGCGGGCCGGCTGCGCTGGTCGGCGGCATTCTGCTCAACCAGAATCTGGAGTTCATCGATACGATCAACGACCTCGTCTACCAGTCGGCCAGCCTGCCGGAGGGCAGCAAGGGAACGGCGACGCTGTTCCTCGATGATGTCAGGATCAGCACCAATGTCCGGCTGTTCGAGGGCCGGCGCGCGCTCGGCACACGGGTGTCGTCGGCCGTGCGCTCTGCTGTCATGGACGAGGGGCGTACCTGGCTCGACAGCGCGTTCGTGGTCAACGACTGGTACATCTCTGCCTACGAGCCGCTGGTCGACAGCTATGGCAAGCGCGTCGGCATGCTCTATGTCGGCTTCCTGCAGAAGCCGTTCAGCGATGCGAAGTACGAGACACTTCTGATCATCGCGCTTGCGTTCATCGCCATCACGGCGGCGACCGTGCCGATCTTCCTGCGCTGGGCGCAGTCGATCTTCATGCCCCTCGAGCGCGTCACCGCGACGATCGGCGAAGTGGAGAGCGGAAATCTGTCCGCCCGCACCAAGCTGCCGGCGTCGGGCGACGAGATCGGCCGCGTGGCGATCCACCTCGATACGCTGCTGGACCAGATTCAGGAGCGCGACCGGCAGTTGCGCGAGTGGAACGAGGAATTGAATACGCGGGTACGCGAGCGAACGCGGGATCTCGAGCACGCCAATCTGAAGTTGGAGGCGACCACCAAGCAGCTCATCATGTCCGAGAAGCTCGCGGCGATCGGTGAAATCACCGCCGGCGTCGCTCATGAAATCAATAATCCGATCGCGGTGATGCAGGGCAACCTCGACGTCATCCGCAGCGTGATCGGCCCCGAGGTAGAAAAGGCCAAGGTCGAGTTTCGTCTGGTCGACGAGCAGATTCATCGCGTCAGCCAGATCGTTACCAAGTTGCTGCAGTTCGCACGGCCGGAGGAATATGCCGGCTATGTCGAACGCCATGCGCCGGGGGCGGTGGTGCTGGATTGCCTGCCGCTGGTCCAGCATCTCCTCAACAAGACCGAAATCCGCGTGGAGAGGGAAGACCGTGCGAGCCGCCTCGTTTTGATGAACCGCAGCGAACTGCAGCAGGTGCTGATCAACCTGATCGTCAACGCGATCCACGCCATGCCAGACGGCGGCACGCTGACGCTGCGGTCGTTCGATGCCGAGCGCGATGGCCATCGGGGCATCGCCATCGAGGTGACCGACACCGGCATCGGCATGCGCCAGGATGTCGTGGAGAAAGTGTTCGATCCGTTCTTCACCACAAAGCGCCGCGAGGGTACCGGCCTTGGTTTGTCCATCAGTCAGACACTGGTGAAGCGACAGCGTGGCCAGATCACGGCGGAGAGCGAACCGGGCAAGGGAAGCACATTCCGCATATGGCTTCCCGAGGCCGACTGACTCACGTCGATTGACTCCGACCGGTTGGACATTTTGTCCAGGCGCCTTCGGACATTTTGTCCATTGCTGCGACGCGGTCGCACGCAACCTATTGATTTCTGTATCGTGCCATTTGGCACATGGATTGCTCACCTCCTGAATTAAGTGGATGGGGAGGGGACGATCGCGACGACGCGCCCGGGCAGCGCGTCACCGGACAATCCCGCATCGATCAGAATTCCAGTCGGTCGTGCACGCCGCGCAAGCCGGTGCGCGAACTTGCGCGGTTTTGATCGAATGCGGCCCGGCGAAGCTGTCGTCCTCCAACCCACTGTCCAGGATTCTCGAACAACGTGGCCAGTCGCGCCACGAACCCGGAGGTGGATACCAATGACAACTGCCGATACGACATTTGCACCATCGGGTGCGCCCGGCATTCTCGACAAGGAGCGGACAATCGCGACCGCCGGCTTCAATCGCTGGCTGGTGCCGCCCGCGGCGCTCTGCATTCATCTGTGCATCGGCATGGCTTACGGCTTCAGCGTGTTCTGGCTGCCGCTGTCGCGCGCGATCGGGCTGAGCGCGCCGAAGGCGTGTCCCGACATGTCGCTGGTCCAGGAACTCTTCACCACCACTTGCGACTGGAAAGTCGCGAGCATGGGCTGGATGTACACGTTGTTCTTCGTGCTGCTCGGCATCGCCGCTGCGGTGTGGGGCGGCTGGCTGGAGCGCGTGGGACCGCGCAAGGCCGGCTTCGTGTCGGCGCTGTGCTGGTGCGGCGGTCTCTTCCTCGGCGCGATCGGCGTCTACACCCATCAACTGTGGCTGTTGTGGCTCGGATCGGGCGTGATCGGCGGCATCGGCCTCGGCCTCGGCTACATCTCGCCGGTGTCGACGCTGGTGAAATGGTTTCCGGACCGCCGCGGCATGGCCACCGGCATGGCCATCATGGGTTTTGGCGGCGGCGCCATGATCGGCGCGCCGCTTGCGAACCTGCTGATGAACTATTTCAAGTCGCCGACCTCGGTCGGCGTCTGGGAAACCTTCGTCGCGATGGGCGTGATCTATTTCGCGTTCATGATGATCGGCGCGTTCCGGTATCGCATTCCGCCGGCCGGCTGGCGGCCCGAGGGCTGGACGCCTCCGGCAAAGGCCAACGCGATGATCTCGCAGAACCACGTTCATCTGAAGGACGCGCACAAGACCCCGCAGTTCTGGTTGATCTGGTGGGTGCTCTGCCTCAACGTCTCGGCGGGCATCGGCGTGATCGGCATGGCCTCGCCAATGCTGCAGGAAATCTTCGCCGGCAAGCTGATCGGATTGCCCGACGTCGGTTTCAACCAGCTCGACGCGACGCAGAAGGCAACGATTGCCGGCATCGCGGCCGGCTTCGCCGGGTTGCTCTCGCTGTTCAACATCGGCGGCCGGTTCTTCTGGGCGTCGCTGTCGGACAAGATCGGCCGCAAGAACACCTATTATACGTTCTTCATCCTGGGCATCGCGCTCTACGCGCTCGCGCCAACCTTTGCCGAGATGGGCTCGAAGCTTCTGTTCGTGCTCGGCTTCGGCATCATCCTGTCGATGTATGGCGGCGGCTTCTCGACCGTGCCGGCGTATCTCAAGGATATGTTCGGTACGCGCTATGTCGGGGCG
>DATCXE010000823.1:0-6608 GCA_036565985.1 Bradyrhizobium sp. | reverse complement strand
CGCCGCGCAGATTGAGCAGACCGCTGAAGATGCCGCTGACCCCGGCGATCCGGCCGGTCAACAGCATCATCAGGACGGAAGCGAGCCCGATCAGGGCGCCGCCAATGGCGGCTGATACCGGCGTGAAATCGGCCATGACGGATTCCATTCATTCGGAAACGCTTGATCATAGGCGCGCAGTGCCCGGCCGCAATCTGTCTATTCGTCGCCTTTCCTGAGCCGCCGCCACACGGCGCCCAGTATGTTGGAATAATCGTCAGTCCAGACCCGCTGGTTGTCTTCGGCCTCCGTCATCACCCATTGATCCGACGAGGCCAGCTTGCCGACGTCGGCCTCTTCACGCGCCGAGGCGACGACCGAGGTGGAGAAGATGTACTCGTTGTCGCGGCCGGAATCCTCGCTGTAGACCCAGCTCTTCATGTCGTTGGCATCGGCGATGCCGACGACGACGCTGGACAGTTCCAGATGCCGGTTGGAGACGTGCATCACCACTGCCCCCTGCGGCGCCAGCTTCGACTTGTAGATCTCCATCGCCTCTTCAGTCGCCAGATGGATCGGGATCGCATCCGACGAATAGGCGTCGACAATGATCAGGTCATAGACGCCGTCGGGCTCGCGCGCGAAGGTCAGCCGCGCATCGCCGATCACGGGTTCGAGGTCCGGTTTGCAGGACTGGATGTAGGTGAAGTATTTCGGATTGCGCGCGGTGTCGACCATCGTCTGGTCGATCTCGAAGAACTTCCAGTCCTCGCCGGGCTCCGAAGCGCAGACCAGCGTGCCGGAGCCGAGACCGATCACGGCAACCCGCAGCGGCGCGCCCTTGCGCTCGCGGATGGCCGTAATCGCCTGACCGATGCCGCCATCCTTGTGGTAGTAGGTGATCGGCTCGGGCTGGCCGGTGACCGGCGTGCCGTCATCGTTCCTGAATTTTTCGGCGCCGTGGATCGTGGTGCCGTGCATCAGCACGTGATACTGGCCGTTCGGCGTCACCACGATCTTGTGGACGCCGAAGAAGCTGCGGACGGTCTCCACCCGCCCGTCGTCGGAGGGGTAGGCGCGCAGCAGCACCAGCGCCACGGCGACGGTTGCAAAGATCTTCCAGCGGTTGGCGTTGAGACCGAGCGCCACCAGCGCTGCGAGCACGCCGACTGCACCGATCACCCAGACCCGATACATTTCGAACCAGTTGAACAGTTTTCCGGTCGACCAGGCCGGCATGATCAGCGCCACTGCGAGCACGGCGAGGAACGGCCAATACCAGCGGCTCCAGCGCGGCAGGCGCTCGTCACCGGACGGCCGGCACAGCGCCGCGAGCGCCAGCAGGATCGGGTATTCCGCGACCCATGAAAACGTGAACGGCGCGATCAGGCCGGCGAACAGCCCGCCGATCATGCCGCCGAACGACAGCGCGACATAGAAGCCGGTGAGATATTTCGCAGCCGGCCGGGTGCGCGCCAGTTCGCCGTGACAGGCCATCGCGATCACGAAGAAACACAATTGATGCCCGCCAAGCGTCAGCAGCAAATTCTGCTCGCCGCCGACCGCCAGCAGCACCACGACGCCGGCGATGGCCAGCGGCTGCGCCAGCAGCATCCATTTGTGCGGCAGCAATGGCCGCGACTGGAACACCAGCACCCAGGTCAACAGATAGAGCGACAGCGGCAGCACCCACAGCAGCGGCGCGGCGGCGACGTCGGTGGAAATATGCGCGGTCACCGCGATCAGCAGTCCGGAGGGGACGGCTGCCAGGAAAATCCAGCGGGCGCGCAGGACCCACGACGGGGCCGCCGCTTCGGTATCGTCGGCCGGCATGTTCAGTTCGGCAGCCTTTGCCGGCGCCCGCAACAGCAACACGCCGCAGCTTGCGATCAGCACGATCAGCAGGCCGTAACCGCCGGTCCAGATCAGGTTTTGCGTCCGCAGCGCGAAGACCGGCTCCAGCAGCACCGGATAGGACAACAGCGCCAGGAAGCTGCCGATATTCGACGATGCATAAAGGAAGTAAGGATCGGGACCGTTGGGATGACCGGTGCGGACGAACCAGGCCTGCAGCAGCGGATTATTGGCGGCGAGCGCGAAGAACGGCAGCCCGATCGACACCGCAAACAGCCCCAGCAGCCAGAACGCATAGCCGGAAGTCGGCGGATCGCCCCACCCGCTCGAGATCGACAGCGGCAGCGTCAGCATCGCGACGGCGAGCAGCACCAGATGGATCGCCACCGGGAGGGAGCGATTGCGCAGCTGCATCAGAAAATGCGCATAGGCGTAACCGCCGAGCAGCAGCGACTGGAAGAATACCATCGCCACCGACCAGACCGCCGGCGAGCCGCCGAGCCGCGGCAGCACCATCTTGGTGAACAACGGCTGCACCGAAAACAGCAGCAGCGCGCTGACGAAGATCGCGGCGGTGTAGACAACCAGAACCAGCCGGTTCCGGCCTTCGGAAGGCAGGTCCTGCGAAGCGGTCGAATCGGAAGAAGTCATCAAAACTCCGGCTGAAGACCGGCGGACGCCGGAGGCGGGATCCGGCGGGGGGCTGCCGGAGGGCCGCAATGGAGCATAGGGCGACACGGCGGGCAATGCGGGATAAGAAAGCACGGATGCGGCGCTTTGCGCCGATTCCGATCAAACCTTCTTGAACTGAAGCTGGCATGAACGAGACGGACGTTGTCATCATCGGGGCCGGGCATAACGGCCTCACCTGCGCGGCCTATCTCGCAATGGCGGGCCTGCGCGTAAAAATTGTCGAACGCCGCAAGGTGGTGGGCGGCGCGGCGGTGACCGAGGAATTCCATCCAGGTTTTCGCAATTCGGTAGCGGCCTACACCGTCAGCCTGCTGAACCCGCGGATCATTGCCGACCTGAATCTGGCGCAGCACGGCCTGCGCATCGTCGAGCGCCGCGCGCAGAACTTCCTGCCCGCGCCCGATGGCAGCTATCTCCTGACCGGTGAGGGCCGCACGAGGCAATCGGTGGCCAAGCTCAGCCAGCACGATGCCGTCGCGATCGACGCCTTCTCGCGCGAGCTGGAGGCCATCGCCGATGTGCTGCGCCAGTTCGTGCTGCGCGCGCCGCCGAATCTCGTCGAGGGATTCGGCGTCAGTGCCATTCGCGAGGCTTTCAACGCGATGGGCACGGCCGGCATCCTGCGCCGGCTCTCGCTCGATCAGCAGCGCAGCCTGCTCGACCTGTTCACGCGCTCCGCCGGCGAGATGCTGGAAGAGCGTTTTGAAAACGACCTGGTGAAGGCGCTGTTCGGCTTCGACGCCATCGTCGGAAATTATGCCAGCCCCTACGCGGCCGGCTCGGCCTACGTCATGCTGCACCACGCGTTCGGCGAGGTGAACGGCAAGAAGGGCGTGTGGGGTCACGCCATCGGCGGCATGGGCGCGATCACGCAGGCGATGGCGCGCGCGGCGCGCGGGCGCGGCGTCGAAATCGAAACCGAAGCCGGCGTGCGCGAGGTGATCGTCGAGCGCGACCGCGCCGTGGGCGTGATCCTCGACAATGGCCAGACCATCCGCGCGAAATATGTCGCCTCGAGCGTCAATCCGAAATTGCTGTATACGCGGCTGGTACCGCCGGGGGCGCTGGCGAGCGAATTTCTCGAACGCATGACGCGCTGGCGAAACGGATCCGGCACCTTCCGGATGAATGTCGCGCTCACCGCCCTGCCCTCGTTCACCGCGCTGCCTGAAGCCGGCGATCATCTCACGGCGGGCATCATCCTGGCGCCCAGCCTCGGCTACATGGACCGCGCCTGGCTCGACGCCCGCGCGCATGGCTGGAGCCGCGAGCCTGTGGTCGAACTGCTGATCCCCTCGACGCTCGACCCCTCGCTCGCGCCTGATGGTCAGCACGTCGCGAGTCTGTTCTGCCAGCATGTCGCGCCGGAATTGCCGGATGGGAAGTCCTGGGACGATCATCGCGACGAGGTCGCCGACCTCATGATCGCGACCGTGGACAAATACGCACCGGGTTTTGCGGCAAGCGTAATCGGCCGGCAGGTGCTGTCGCCGCTCGATCTGGAGCGGCAGTTCGGGCTGCTCGGCGGCGACATCTTCCACGGCGCGCTGACGCTCAATCAACTGTTCTCGGCGCGACCGATGCTCGGCCACGCCGATTATCGCGGGCCGCTGAAGGGCCTCTACCATTGCGGCTCCGGCGCCCATCCCGGCGGCGGCGTCACCGGCGCGCCCGGTCACAACGCCGCGCGGGTGATCCTGGGCGATCACCGGGCGCTGTTCGGATAAGTTGGCGAAAGGTCTCAGACCAGCGATGCAAGTTGGTGGATGATGGCGGGTGAAACCGGTGGGAACAGCGTGGAAAAGCCTGTGGACCCGCTGTTGAAATCCGGTGCGCTGGCTGTGGAAATCGGCGGTATGTCTGCGTGGATAGCAGAATGACAACGCCCGGGATTGGCTGTGGACGGGCGGTGGAGTGTGCCGCCGGTTCGATTGGAGGTTCCGCTCGATCCTCAAAAAGATAAGGGCCAGGCGTTTGACACGCCCGGCCCCGACCTGGCCCCGAAAGGGAGCGATTACTTCAGCGAGCCGGAGATGTTGTTGAAGGTGAGGCTCAGCTGGCTGCCGACGCCGTTCACGGCGGTGATGATCGCGATCGCGATGCCGGCGGCAATCAGGCCGTACTCAATGGCGGTGGCACCGGATTCGTCCTTGAAAAACTTCGAAATGAGCGACTTCATGGCTGGTTCGACCTCAGTTGGTGTGCTCAGAACGGGGCCTGCCCCCAGTTCCTGCGCGGAACCTACGGCTCGGAACCTAAGGCGGTTCTAACGGACGAGGTGTAAGTTTTCGGGAAATCGTGACATGAAATTTGTTCAAATTTGAATCAATCGGCCCCGATCCGGCTCGCCACCACTGACTTTCCGATGGTTTTTCAATGATTTCTATGGTCCCCACCCACCGTGCCAGCTTTGCCATCGGAGACGAGCAGGCCGCCCGGCGCGTTGTCGACTTGTTAACCGAAGTTTTCTTTGAGGGGCAGGCCGCGATCGCGGCGTTCGAACGGCCGGATGGCCGCTGGGACGTCACCGTGCATTTTGCCGATCCGCCGGACCAGCCACTGGTGCGCGAACTCGTCACCAGCGCGGCCGGCGCTGATATCGCAAGGACAATCGATTTCGATACGGTCGAGGCCAGGGACTGGGTCAGGGCCAGCCTCGAGGATCTGGTGCCGGTGCCGGCCGGACGTTTC
Organism: Bradyrhizobium sp.; assembly: GCA_036565985.1. GTDB lineage: Bacteria > Pseudomonadota > Alphaproteobacteria > Rhizobiales > Xanthobacteraceae > Bradyrhizobium. The sequence continues at coordinate 1,391 of DATCXE010000823.1, read as the reverse complement.
GTCGTACACGGCCAGCATGACCGCGAACGGGTTACGCCCAACAAGGTCGGCATCGAAATCGAGGCGGCGCTGGCGTTCGGCACCGGCCACCACGGCACCACGCGCGGCTGCCTGCTGCTGCTCGATTACGTCCTGAAAGCCTGGCGCCCCCGCCGCGTGCTCGATCTCGGCACCGGTACCGGCGTGCTGGCGATTGCCGCCGCGAAGGCGCTGCACGAGAAGGTTCTGGCGAGCGATATCGATCCGCCCTCGGTGCAGGTCGCCCGCGAAAACGCCAGGCTGAACGTATCGGGACATCTGGTGCGGCCGATCCGCGCCACCGGCTTCTCCGCACCGCAATTCGCATCCGCCGCACCGTTCGATCTGGTGCTGGCCAACATTCTCGCCAATCCGTTGCGGCAACTGGCAGCGCCGATGGTGCGGCATCTGGCGCCATCGGCACTGGTCATTCTGTCGGGCCTGCTGACGCCACAGGCGCCGGGTGTGATCGCTGCCTATCGCGCGCGCGGCCTGGTGCCGGTGCGGCATCTGCGCATCGAAGGCTGGAGCAGCCTGTTACTGCGCAAGGTAAATTGAAGATCTTATTTGGTCGGCCGCTGCGGATTGCGTGCGATCACGCCCTTCTTCATCGACCGCTTGACGCGGGCTTCCGCGAACCGGTCGAGCATCTTGACGACAACACCGCGCTGTTTCTTGTTTGCGATCGGGGGAATCGGGCCGGGGTTCTCCGGCGGGGAAATTTTCTCAAACGTAAACGCAGGCATCGTGCATCCCCTCTTCGTTGAGTTGAAACACTCCTGGAGCCCTCCAGTATGCTAAGCGAACGGCGTCCGTGGCGAACCGTTCCATCCGATCCAGCGCGGACGGACTTATTGAAGCACGGATTATGCCAAATTGTGGCGGATTGCGAAGCTGACCGCCCAACTCTAGAGTGATCGCGCGATGTTCGAGGCCCATTTCCAGACGTTCGAAGAACCCGATGGCGGCGTGGCGCTGACAGCAAGGCTCGGCGCCTTCCGCGAGGAACTGGCGCGCCGCAAGCTGACGGGCTTCGTGATCCCCCGCGCCGATCAACAGCAGAACGAGTACGTACCGCCGTCCGAAGAGCGGCTGGCCTGGCTGACCGGCTTCACCGGCTCGGCCGGGTTGGCGATCGTGCTGGTCCATGAGGCCGCCGTGTTCGTCGATGGGCGCTACACGCTGCAGGCCGCCAAACAGGTCGACCGCAAGGCCTGGCATATCGAGCCGCTGGCCGATCCGCCCCCGGAACACTGGCTGGCGCGGCACCTTTCGGCCGGCGACCGCCTAGGTTTTGACCCGTGGCTGCACACTTCCGCGGCAGCCGAACGCCTGGCCGCTGCCTGCACCAAGGCGGGCGCGGAACTGGTCGC
>DATCXE010000808.1:0-3475 GCA_036565985.1 Bradyrhizobium sp. | reverse complement strand
GACCTTCTCGCGCTTCACTTTGTTGGCGTCGGTCAGCGCTTCCTTCACGAAGGCGATTCCAGCTTCCACCGTCTTGCGGGTGCCGCCGACTTCCTGGATGTCCATCGCGCGCAGCCGGCCGGCGAGCTTCTGCTCCTGCATCAATCCGCCGATCTGGTTGACCTCGCAGCCCAGCCCGAGCACGACGACGGCGGAGAAATTCGCATGCCGCGCGTAGCCGCCGAGGGTTCGCCGCAGCAGTGCCAGCGGCTCGTCCTGCGTCATGCCGCAGCCGGTCTTGTGGGTCAGCGCCACCACGCCGTCGACGTTCGGAAAATCGGCCAGCGGATTGTCGCCGGTGAACGGGTTCTTCTTGAACATGTCGGCGACGATGCCGGCGACATGGGCGCTGCAATTCACTGAGGTGAGGATGCCGATATAGTTGCGCGTCGCCACGCGTCCATCAGCGCGTCGAATGCCCTCGAAGGTCGCGGGCAGATCGAAATTCGGCACCGGCTTCACATCGACGCCGAACGCATAGTCCTTGGCGAAATCGCCCATGCCGCAGTTCTGGGTATGAACGTGCTGGCCCGGCGCAATGGGCGCGGTGGCAAAACCGATGATCTGGCCGTAGCGCCGCACCGGCTCGCCCACGGCAATCGGCTTGATCGCCACCTTGTGGCCCGCCGGGATCCGCTCGACCGTAGTGACGCCATCGGCCACCACCATGCCGGGCGGAAGGCTCGAACGTGCGATCAGCACGCCGTCGTCGGGATGCAGGCGGATGACGGGGGCCGGGGTCATGTGGGTACCTCCTCAGGTTTGGCGAGGTATCGTGCCCCGGATGCAGCGCAGCGCGCAAGCGATGCGCTGCTGTTCCGGGGCCTACGTATATCGCCGGTGTCTGTGGGTCCCGGCTCTGCGGAGCAGCGTTGCCGGACGATGCTACGCATCGCCTAGGCTGCACCGCGTCCGGGACACGAGGCCTCTTACGCCTTGTCGCCGGAATCCTTGCGGGTCTGGTTCACCTGCATCCTGGCGTAGGTCGACATCAGGCCGACCTCGTTCGACAGCGTCACCAGCTTGAAGCCCATGTTGATCGCACGCGCCGCGCCTTCCGCGCCCGAGCAGTGGATGCCCGGATTGAGGCCGCGCTTGCCGCACTCCTTGATGATCTTTTCATAGATCTTGAGGATTTCCGGCTCATCGCCGTCGAGCTTCGGCGTCAGACCGTACGAGAAGCGGAGATCGGACGGACCGACATAGACGCCGTTGATGCCTTCGACGTCGAGGATCGATTCCATATTCTCGATCGCGGTCTTGGTCTCCATCATCGGCAGCAGCACGATCTCGTCATTGGCGGTCTGCTGGTACGAACCCGCGCTGCCGTACATACCGGCGCGGATCGGGCCGTTGGAGCGGGTGCCCTTCGGCGGATATTTGGCGTACTGGACGAGGTTCTTCGCCTCTTCCTTGGTGTTGATCATCGGGCAGATCACGCCGTAGGCGCCGCCGTCGAGCACCTTGCCGATGATGCCGGGTTCGTTCCACGGCACGCGGACCATCGGCGTCACCGGGTGGCCGTTCATCGCCTGAAAGCACTGCACCATCGAAAGGTAATCCTGAACGCCGTGCTGCATGTCGACGGTCACGCTGTCGAAGCCGCATTGCGCGATCACTTCGGCGGAGAAGCCCGATGGGATCGCGAGCCACGCGTTCACGACGGCCTTGCCCGAGGCCCAGACTTTCTTGACGTTGTTGGTTGTCACTCTCTATTCCTCCTGTTGATCTAACCTTCCCGTCATGGCGAGGAGCGCTTGCGACGCTCGCCATGACGGAGAATTACGATGCGGCCCGCTGAATGCTGGCCTCGCTGACGCCGACCTCGCGGGCGGTGTTCACAATCGCCGCCCAGGTATCGTCCGGCAGCGGCACGCCGTTCTTGGTGCGCTCGGCGCGCATCTTCCGCTCGGGATCGCCGGGCACCAGCACGCTTTCGACGCCGCTGATCGGCTTGGTTTGCCGGATGAAGTCGGTATAGCGCGAGATTTCCTCGTCGAAGTAGTTGCTGGTGTCGATCACCTTGGGGTCGACATAGAAGGCGAGCATGCCGTTGGCGAACTGCCGGTCGCCTGACGTCGCTCCGGTACCAGTGAGCGCGCCGCCAAGCAGTTCGCAGATGAACGCGAGCCCCGAGCCCTTGTGCTCACCAAACGCACGGATCGCGCCGGTGCCCTTGGTGTGGTCGCGCGGCCCGTCCGGCGTGTAGGGGCCATAAAGCACGGACGGCTCCTCGCTCAGCGTGCCGTCGGCATCGACCAGCGCACCGGTCGGCAGTTTCTTGCCGCCGCGGCTTGCCACCAGCACCTTGCCCTCGGCGACAACAGAGGTGGCGAAATCGAGCACGATCGGATCCTGCCCCTTGCGCGGAATGCCGACGCAATAGGGCGCGGTCGACAGCCGCTTCTGGACGCCACCATAAGGCGCCACCAGCAGCGAGCCCGCAGCATTGACGAAGTGGACCGACACCAGCCCTTCGGCCGCGGCCATTTCGGCCCAGTCGCCGACGCGGCCGATATGCCCGGCGTTGCGCAGCGCGACGGCTGACAGCCCTGCCTTCTTGCACTTCTCGATGCCGGTCCGCACCGCGAACGGCGTCACGGTCTGGCCATAGCCGAACTTGCCGTCGACCACGGCGAGCGACGGCGTATCGACGACGATCTCGGGGGTCTGGTTGGGAACGACGTTACCCGTCTTCTTCCAGCGGACGTAGACCGGAACCCGGATCACGCCGTGGCTGTCATGGCCGGTGAGATTGGCCGTCGTGAGATAGGTGGCGATGCGCCTGGCTTCCTCGGGCGAGGATTCCGAATGGGAAAAAACCTCTGCGACGAAATCGATCAGGTTGTTGACTTGGATGGTGACCATATCCGGATTGCAGCCCTGTCTTTGCGTCGGGAAAGCCAGCGCTGTCGGCGGCGAACCCTTCGAACTCCCGCGCCGATTTTCACGATCGGCTTGGCCGGCACTTTGATCGAAAAATGCCGCGCGTGTCTACCGCCACAGTCGCATTAGACAAATGATTGCAATCATTTGTCCGCCCGCTATGCATCGGGCCCGTAGCATCATGCATATTTGTGATTACTCATCAGCTTCGGCGTCTGCCTCGTCGGCCACTTCCATCTCCGCAAGGCTGCGTTCCAGTTCGCCCAGCATGTCCTGCAATTCGGCGAGCTTGCGGGCGCCGAAGCGGCCGGTGATTTCGGCGTAAATCGCCTCCGACGTGGGCGCGACGGACTCGATCAGTTTCAGCCCCTTGGACGAGATCGAGACCACGCCACGCCGCAGATCGGCCTCGGCAGCGCGCCGCTCGATCAGATCGCGCGCTTCGAGATCGCGCAGGATTCGCGACAGGCTCGGCCCAAGCAGGAACGCGACACGCGCCAATTCCGTGACTTCGATGGTGTCCACCGCGGTCAGCGCGCGCAGAATCCGC
>DATCXE010000795.1:0-5984 GCA_036565985.1 Bradyrhizobium sp. | reverse complement strand
CGCCGGATCAGCAACTGAAATTGCTCACCGAAAGGCTGCAGGCCACCCGCAAGGGCATCATCCTGCTGCACGATCCCAAGACGCAGACAGCGGCGATGCTGCCGGCCTTCCTGCGCTGGCTCCGCGACAACCGCTACCGCGTGGTCCATATCGTTCCGGCCGATGCCAAAACCGTGACCGGCAGGGCACATTAAAGCCAAAATCGACCTTGAATTCATGGCTTTAAAATACGATTCCTGATGCCTCGTGTAAGCATGGCGTTCTCAGACAGCGTTTTCGAGCGAAGTGGTTCGCGTCAAAAAAATAGTGACTGAATCCTGTTTCTGATTCATCAGACGCGGGGTCAGGGAATGAAGCCGGGGTTGCATGATCGCTAGCGTATTTGGGAAGCTTCGGCTGCGGTCAGCAGCCGCTTTCAGTGTCGCCATGCTGGCCTGCGTCGGCGCACAGACCGCCTCGGCCGCCAACTGCCCCGGCCATCCCGACGCCATCGGCACGTCGCGCACGATTGTGGTCGATCCGCGTCAGTATCCCATCATCGGCACCATGCAATATGGCAAGACGCTGCCGCTTGAAGACCACGAGGTGGTGCTGACCTTCGACGACGGGCCGCTGCCGAAGTACAGCAACCAGATCCTCGACATTCTCGCCGCGCATTGCGCCAAGGCAACCTTCTTCCTGGTCGGACGTCAGGCCAACGACAACCCCGAAGGCGTGCGCAAGGTGCGCAACGCCGGCCACACCGTGGCCACCCACACGCAGAACCATCCGACCGGCATGGATCGCCTGCCGCTCGACCGCTCCCGGCAGGAAATCGAACAGGGCATCGCGTCGGTGACCGCGGCGCTGGCCGACGGCACCGCGCCCGCGCCGTTCGTGCGCATTCCCGGCCTGCGCAGCAACGACGGGATCGAGCAATTCGCCAGAGCCAGGGGACTTCAGGTCTGGAGCGCCGATTTTCCCGCCGACGACTGGCGCCACGTCTCCGCCGAGCGCGTCTATGAGCTCGCGATCAAGCGCATCGAGGCCAAGAGAAAAGGCATCCTGCTGCTGCACGACATTCAGCCGCGCACGGTCGCCGCACTGCCGAGAATCCTGCAGGAATTGAAAGCACGCGGCTATCGCATCGTTCACGTGGTGCCGGCAACCCCGGGACGGCCGGCGACGCCGACCGAGCCGCAGCAATGGCAGTTGCATCCGGCGTCGGAGGTGGTGGCCATCTCGCGCTGGCCCAAGATTCCGAGGTTCGCATTTGCCGGCACCGCCGCCCTCCCCGCCCCGGCGCTGTCCAGCTTCGACCGGCGCAACATCGATCCCGGCGCACGCACGCAGCGGCGCGCGCGTGGCGTTCCGTTGCCGCCGATAACGCCGTGGCCGAGGCAGATGACCTTGACGCAGCAACTGACGCTTGCCGCGCTGCCGGTTCCGGCCGCGAGCATCTTCAGGGTTCCGGAATCACCCCGCGTGACGATGCTGGCCGGAACTCCGGGCGCACAAACACCGCGGGCTACGGAGGTCTCCGCCAAGCTCGCCGGCAAGCCGCGCCGCCATCGCAGTCCAGCCGCCGTTCCGCCGGCGGCATCCGCGACGCAGCCGCCCGAGGAAGCCAACGGCACCGCTCCAAGGTCCGCGGCGCCCACAAGGAAGAACGGACGATCGGTTCACGTTGCCGGTTTGAAGAAGCGCTGACGGGTCCCCGATGAGGCTCAGTTCGTCACGATCTTGACGATGCAGAGCAGGATGACGAGCGCGAGGAACAGCAGGTCGATGTAGGACTTCATTTCGCCGGCGTAGCGGAGTGCGGTGACATCGGCGACGATCTGCTTGCGCGCGGTTGCCGAGTTCGGCCCCTCGGCAGCCGCCGCGGCCAGGCGCCGCGCCTCGCCCTCCAGCCGCTCGATGCGCTGGAAGAAGTGAAACGACCGCAGCGCGGACGCCGCATGCATGCCGGCGTAGATCAGCACGAGAACCGCGACCACCACGCGATGCTGGTATTTGTCCAGGAAGTTCAGAGCGAGATAGACCAGCGCCAGGAACACGAAGTTGGAGAGGAATCGATAGGCGTAGCTCAGGAACAACATGGATATGCTCCGGGTGGTCGTTGGACGCGCCAGACTGGGGCGACCGGAATCACCGGCCAGCGGCTCCCCCCAGATTACGCGAACGGTGCTAAAGCGAGGTATCAACCAGCACCCCGCCCCCAAGGAATCACGCGCCGTGTCATTGCGGACACGCATACTTCCGGTTGAAAAAACTGGCTAATCTATCTGGAGGATTTTTTGAGAGGGCTCGGAGGGCGGGCCTTTCTCTTGTAATTCAATGCCTTATCAGAGCGACCCGGATGATAAGGTGGCTATCAAACCCAGGGTATCTATTGCGAGGTTCGGGAGGCCCCACTGCGCAATATTGATTTTAGTTCGTGGCAGAGCCTGCTTGCGACATTGATCGGCTTGGCGCTGTTCGCGCTCATAGGCGTCGGCATCCGCTTGCTGGCGATGTTCACGATTCAGCAGCGCCGCGAACGCATGAACCGCCAGATCAACGAACGGCTGCGGACGCTGATTGCGGCCTACAAGACCTTGGGCGGCTCGTTCACCGGCAATCTAACCGTCGATCCGACACATCTGCGCGATCTGCGCCGCAGCGGCGAACCCGTATCCGAGGCCATGGAGACCCGGGAATTGACCGATGGGCGCACCGTGAGATCGGACCGCACTCGACGTATTCGCGACGCGGTCGAGGCGGCCCTGTCGGACATCATCCTGCTGGGGACAGAAGAGCATGTTCGCCTGGCCGAGCGGGCTGCGCGTGAGCTGGTTGCCGGACGCCCTGTCCACATGCATGATCTCGTTGTCTCGCTCCGCGCGTTCATTCGCGAAGCGCTCGATCTCGATCCGATTCCTTCTGACCTTTCGATTCCAATGCAGGGGCCTGCGCGGCCATCGACCTCCGGCGGCCGCAACAAAAACGAGCGTGGCAAGGAGGAGTCTCGACAAGGCGCCGGCGGAAAGGGCGGCGGTATGGGCGTCGGCTTCGGAACAGGCGGCGATGCTGACGATCCTTCCCTACCCGATCATCGCTCGTAGACGTCGGGGATTTTCCGTCCAAGCTTTGGACGAGGCGGGTTCGGGCCAACTGAGAAACTCGGGATGATTTGAGGCCGTCAACTGCGGTCATCAGATCGGAATCGCCGGTTGATGACCCTAATTTGAATTTCTGTCAGTCTAAACCGCCGATGTTATTGCAAGGCATCGACCCAGTTCCGGTGCCCCAAAATTGACGCCGCGCCGTTGCGGGCAAGCGCGTTTGTCTCCCGAATCGGTCGGGTAAGACCGACTGCTTGATTTTGTGGTGCGCTCGGAGGGACTCGAACCCCCACGATTTTACTCACTGCCACCTCAAGGCAGCGCGTCTACCAATTCCGCCACGAGCGCTTGGGATACCGGCTGGATGGATCTGCCCGCCGGATCAACGGCGCCGATGTAACAAATCGGGGATGGAGGGACAAGGAGGTTTTGCGCTCCGATAACTACCTGACATCAGGCGATTTCGGCAGCATTTGCTTGACTTCGACCGCGATACGGTTGCGATCCACCAGCACGACGCCGGAAGCCACCGGCAGATTGTTGGCGAGGATCTTGACCTCGTCGGCTTCGGTGGCGTCCAGTTCGATGATGGCGCCACGGGAAAGCCGCATCACCTGGTGGATGGGCATGGTCGTGGTGCCGAGCACCACCATGAGATCGACTCTGACTTTATCGAGGGTCGCCACTTCGAAACCGCCAAACGGGGACTAAATTGTGTGGCTCCACCTGACCACGTTATGGTTAGCCAATGGTTAATGACCGCCAAAGCCTTGATTTGACGACCTTCGCGCAGCCCGCCGGCGGCGGCGAGGTCGAATGGCGGATTTCGGCGAATCCCGTCCCCTACCCCGAGGCCGTCGCCGCAATGGAGGCCCGCGCGGCCGATATCGCCGACCGCAAGGCGCCTGAACTGGTGTGGCTGCTCGAGCATCCCCCGCTCTACACATCGGGCACCAGCGGCAAGCAGGACGACCTGCGCGACCCGCGCTTTCCGATGTTCACCACTGGCCGCGGCGGGCAACTCACCTACCACGGTCCCGGCCAGCGGGTGGCCTACGTGATGCTCGACCTGAAGCGGCGGCGGCCGGACGTGCGCGCCTACGTGGCGGGGCTGGAAGAATGGATCATCCGTACGCTCGACGCCTTCAACGTCCGCGGCGAGCGCCGCGAGGATCGTGTCGGCGTCTGGGTCAGGCGTCCGGACAAGGGCGCCGGCCACGAAGACAAGATCGCGGCGATCGGCGTCCGCCTGCGGCGCTGGGTGTCTTTCCACGGCATCGCCATCAACGTCGAGCCGGACCTGTCGCATTTTTCCGCGATCGTCCCCTGCGGCGTCGCCGATCCCCGTTATGGCGTCACGTCGCTGGTCGATCTCGGCCTGCCGGTGTCGATGGAAGACGTCGACGTCGCGCTGCGGCAGGCGTTCGAGCATGTGTTCGGCGCGACGGCCGCGCGCGTGCCGGCAACGACGGTCTAGCCGTTCCGGCCAAGGCTCAACCCGCAGCCTTTTGGCGATCGGAACGAAGCGGATCTTCCGCCCGCGCGCCAGCGGGGCCACATATCGCGAGGCAGAGAGTTCGAAACAGGAGGTCCCGATGAAATCGTATCGGCTTCCCTTCGAGAATCGATGGACCAGCAACGCACACGCCTTCGAATGGAATTGCGAACTTGACCGCCTGGGCGTGCCGAACGTGCGGGCCATGTTCGCAGATCACGAAACTCATGATCCCGAGCGGCCTGCCGTCATATTCGACATCCCCGCGGGCTTCGTCCGCGACTGGCTTGCGTTCCACGACCGCCGGGCCGCGCGCCAGCAACTTCTCTGGCGCGCCACGGTGATCGCGCTCACCTTCGTCGCAGCCACCGCGGCAGTGCTGGGCGTGCTGAGGACGTGACGGGCGGCCCCGACGATCACGCCGCCGCCTTCTGCGGCGCGATCTCCAGTTTGCCTGCGATGTAGCGGCGCTCCTGGGTGAGACCGCCGAAGCCGTAGGCATCGCCCTTGACCTCGTCGACATGCGCGTAGCTTTCCTCGTGCAGCGGCCCCAGCAGTTCGCCCATGCGCTGGAATAGCGCGGCGAGATAGGCGGCCTTCTCGTCCTTGGTGTTGGTACCCTCGCTGACATGGACGTCGAGCCAGAAGCTGGCGAGGCTTTGCTCGGCCAGCGACCGGCCGCCGGCGAACCAGTCGGCGGCGTCGACCGACTTCACGATCACGGCGGTAACCTTCGGATCCTTGCGCAGAATGCGCGCGGTGAGTTCGCTGACGGCGGAGGCGATCTCGGCCTTGAGCGACGGGTTCTTGCGAATGGTGGAATACGCGACTGTTATCAGCGGCATTGACGGATCTCCTTGCTGTCGTCGCGGCATCGACCGCGCCGGCGAAATCTAGACCCGGCACCATCATTTTGGTATCTTATCTCAGTTCATAACAGTGATAATGATGTCTAATCATGACGACGCTGGATATCGATACCGTGCAGGCCTTCGTGCTGGTCGCCGAATTGCAGGGCTTTACCCGCGCCGCCGAGGCGCTCGGCGCCACGCAGGCCGCCGTCAGCCTGAAACTGCAGCGGCTGGAAGCTGTGGTCGGCAAACGCCTGGTCGAGCGCTCGCCGCGCGCGGTGGCTTTGACCGCCGACGGCGCGGCCTTCCTGCCTCATGCCCGCGCGCTGCTCGAAGCGCATGACCGCGCGCTGTCGGGAGAGAGGCCCGCCCGCCGGCAATTGTCGCTCGGGATCAGCGATCACGCCGCGGGTCCGGAACTGGTGCCGCTGCTGGAGCGGCTGCATGCGATGTCGTCGCAATTGGCGCTGGCGGTGACGATCGGCTTTTCACGCGAGATGCTCGACGCCTACGATGCCGGCAAGCTTGACGCCGTGGTGGTGCGGCAGGGGG
>DATCXE010000791.1:0-4764 GCA_036565985.1 Bradyrhizobium sp. | reverse complement strand
GCGGCAGCCTGTTCGATCAACTGCCGGATGTTGTCTTCCAGAATCCTGATCCGATCGTTGAGTTCTGCCTGTGACAACGAACTTTCGTTGCTCATGATGCACGCTCCGGAAGATTAGTTTGCAGGGCGGGCAACGTGATGCGCGCCCACCCTACGATAGCACATTCGTGGCTACTTCGCGGGCTCCAGCACCGAGACGTAATTCGCCACCGCCGCGCCGCCCATGTTGAAGATGCCGGCAAGCCTGGCGTTCTTGAGCTGCATGCCTTCCGGCGCCTGGCCGACCAGCTGCATCGCGCTCATCACATGCATGGAGACGCCGGTAGCGCCGATCGGATGGCCCTTGGCCTTGAGGCCACCGGATGGATTGACCGGCAGCTTGCCGTCCTTCTGGGTCCAGCCCTCCTTGATGGCGCGAGCACCCTGCCCGCGCGGCGTCAGGCCCATCGCCTCGTATTCGATCAGCTCGGCGACGGTGAAGCAGTCGTGGGTCTCGACGAACGACAGATCGGACAGTTGCACGCCGGCCTGTTCCAGCGCGCGCTGCCAGGCGACGGTGCAGCCTTCGAACTGCAGGATGTCGCGCTTGGACATCGGCAGGAAGTCCTGCGCATGCGCGGTGGCGCGGAAGTTCACCGCCTTGCCCATCGTCTTCGCGGTTTCCGAATCCGTCAGCACCAATGCCGCCGCGCCGTCCGACACCAGCGAACAGTCGGTGCGCTTCAGGGGGCCTGCAACATAGGGATTCTTCTCGCTCTCGGAGCGGCAGAACTCGAAGCCGAAATCCTTGCGCATCTGCGCGTAAGGATTGGCAACGCCGTTCTTGTGGTTCTTGGCCGCGATCATCGCCAGCGCGTCCGACTGGTCGCCATACTTCTGGAAATAGCTCTGCGCGATCTTGCCGAACACGCCGGCAAAGCCGCCGACGGTGTCGCCATCCTCGGGCAGATAGGACGCCTTCAGGAGGTAGCGTCCGATATCCGCCGAGGGCGTCCGCGTCATCTGCTCGACGCCGACCACCAGCACGATTTTGGCAGCGCCCGCAGCAATCGCCCGGATGCCCTGGTGCACCGCGGCCGAACCGGTGGCGCAGGCGTTCTCGACGCGCGTCGTCGGCTTGAACCGCAATTTCGGGTCGGCCTGCAGCACCAGCGAGGCCGTGAAGTCCTGCGGCGAGAAGCCGGCGTTGAAATGGCCCAGCACGATCTCGTCGACGTCGGCAGCGGAAATGCCGGCATCGGCCAGCGCATCGGTTGCAACCTTGACCACGAGGCTCTCGACGGTTTCCGCGTCGAACTTGCCGAATGGCGTGTGCGCCCATCCGACGATGCTGGCTGTCATGGTCGTTCTCCCTGTTTCGGTTCGGCTCGGTTTGTAACCTATCTTGGTGCCGGTTTCAGCGATTTCATCGCCCTCGCGCACATGGCGGTTATGCCGGCCCAGTTGCCGGATCTGATGTCCGCAGGCGGGCAGAGCCAGGAACCGCCCACCGCCACGACGTTCGGCTCAGCCAGCCAGGACGCCGCATTGGCCTCCCCAATACCGCCGGTGGGGCACACCCGAATATTGGGAAACGGCCCCGCCAGCGCCCGCAGTGCCTTGATACCGCCGGACTGCTCGGCCGGGAAGAACTTGACCAGATCGAAGCCCGCCGCCAGCGCCTGCATCAGTTCGGAAGCGGTCGCGATCCCCGGCGCGAACGGCAGGTCGCCCTCCGCGGCAGCCTTCAGCAGATCCGGCGTCGCCCCCGGGCTGATGCCGAATTTGGCGCCAAGCGCCCGGGCTCGCGCGAGATCGCTGGCGTTGAGGATCGTCCCGATCCCGACAACGGCTTCCGGCACCTCTGCGATCATCGCCCTCGCGGCTTCTGCGGCCACGGGCGTTCGCAGCGTGACCTCCAGCACGCGGACGCCGCCGGCGACCAGTGCCCGGGCCAGCGGCACTGCGTCGTCAAGCCGCTCGATGGTCAGCACCGGAATGACGGTAGCGGAGCTGAAAATGGCAGCGAGTTGTTCCTGCCTTGCGGCTGCAGTCATGGCGATGCCCTGCGAGAATTGACATGGTTCGGGACGAGCCCGGGCGGCATTGCCGCGCGCGGGATGATCGCGCCGGGATGGCACACCACGACGCCCGCGAGACGATGCCCCGCGCGCGCGGCTTCAAGCGGATCGGCGCCCAGGAGGCGCGCGGCCACATAAGCCGCCGCGAAACTGTCGCCGGCCGCCGTGGTATCGACGACCGGTGCCTCCACCGGCTTGGCCTTGATCGGATAGGGAACGCCGTCCAGACGGACGATGCTCGCCGGCTCCGACAGCTTCAGCACCACCTCGGCCCCCGGAATCCGCGCCAGCAGGTTTTCAGCGCTTTCGCCCGGATAGAGCGGCAGCAGATCCTCGGTCGAGGCCAGCACGATATCGGCGAGGTGGAAGGCATCCCGAAACACCGCGCGTGCAAGGTCGAGATCGGGCCAGCCCCGGGCACGAAAATTGGTATCGAACGCGAAGCGGGCCCCGGCTTCGCGCGCAAGCTTCAGCGCCGCGAACAGACCCCGACGTCCATTCTCGTCGTAAAGCGACAGCGTGATTGCCGAAAGGTAGATGAAGTCATAGCCCGCCAGCGAACCGAGGATGTCAGGCGTTTCGGGCAAATCCATCAGGTTGCGCGCGGCCGCGCTGTCGCGCCAGTGAAAGAAACGCCGCTCGCCCTTCGCATCGGTCTGAATCATGTAGATGCCCGGCAGCTTGCCGGGCACCCGCAACACCCGCCTGGTCCCGATCCCCTCCGCCGCCCAGCCGGCGACCATCTCGTCGCTGAGCGGGTCGTCGCCAAGCGCGGTGATGTAATCGACACCAGCGCCGAGGCGGGCGAGATAGACCGCGGTGTTGAGCGTATCCCCGCCATAGCCGCGCGACAGCAGGCCCCCCTCGGCCTGCTTCAGCTCGATCATGCATTCGCCGATGCAGGCGACCTTGCTCATGACGGCATCCGCACGAGTTCGCATGAACTCACGTCAGGCCGCGAACTTGCCACCGAGTTCATCCTCGATGTGAATCCGGATGATGTCGTCAAAAGTCTTCTCGGCGGTGGTGAAGCCGAGCTTGAGCGCACGGTCGGTGACGAAGTCGCGCGGCCAGCCGGAGACGATGCCGATAATGGTCGGATCGGGCACGCGCTTGATGCGCGCAGTGACGTTCTTGCCCGCGACGCGCTCAAGCGCTGCAATCTGTTCGCCGACGCTCACCGACATGCCGGGCATGCTGAGATTGCGCCGCGGCCCCATCGCATTGAGATCCATGGTGCCGGCGTGAATCAGAAAACCGACCGCCGATTTCGGCGAGGCGTGCCAATGCCGGACGTCCTCGGACACCGGCAGCACGACCTCCTCGCCCGCGAGCGGCTCGCGGATGATGTTGGAGAAGAAGCCGGAAGCGGCCTTGTTCGGCTTGCCCGGCCGCACGCAGATCGTCGGCAGGCGGATGCTGATGCCGTCGAGCAAGCCCTTGCGGGTGTAGTCGTTGATCAGGAGTTCGCAGATCGACTTCTGCGTGCCGTAGCTCGTCAGCGGCGTGTGGAAAAACTCGTCGCCGATCTTTTCCGGGAACGGCGCGCCGAACACCGCAATCGAGGACGTGAACACCAGCCGCGGCTTGTAGCCGCCGCCGGCGTTGCGGATAGCGTCGATCAGATGCCGCGTGCCGTCGAGATTGATCCGGTAGCCCTTGTCGAATTCGGCCTCGGCCTCGCCGGAAACGATGGCTGCGAGATGAAAGATGACCTCGGGCCGACCGGCGATCAGCGGCGCCGCCGCGCCGGCATCGGCGAAATCGGACGCCACGACCTCGACCGGGATCGACGCGTTGGCAGGCTGGGCGGGCGCAACCACATCCTGCAGCGTCAACCGGGTAATTTCCTGCTTGCCGAGGCGGCCGTCGCGCAGCAGCCGGTCAGTCAACTTGCGGCCGACCATGCCGGCGGCACCGAGAATGAGAATATGCAAGACCCGTCTCCTTTTTGAACCCTGTTATTATCAGCCGGGCCTCGAGCGATTACTCTTTTACGGCTCCCGTCATGGCCGACACATAATGCTCCACGAAGAAGGCGTAAAGGATAACCAGCGGCAGCGAGCCCGCCAGCGCCCCCGCCATCAGCGAGCCCCAGCGATAGACGTCGCCGTCCACGAACTCGTTGACGATCGCGACCGGCACCGTCTTGTTGGAGGTCGACTGCAGGAACGTCAGCGCGTAGATGAACTCGTTCCAGCACAGCGTGAAGCAGAAGATGAATGCCGAAATCAGGCCGGGTATCGCCAGCGGCAGCACGATCTTGATCAAGATCTGCCAGCGGCTGGCGCCATCGATAAGCGCGCATTCCTCCAGCTCGAACGGAATGGTCTTGAAGTAACCCATCAGGAGCCAGGTCGAGAACGGGATCAGGATTGTCGGATAAGTCAGAATCAGCGCCAAGGGCGAGTCGAACAGGCCGTACTGGAACACGACGGTGGCCAGCGGAATGAACAGGATCGACGGCGGCACCAGATAGGCGAGGAAAATCAGACCACCGACCAGATTGGCGCCCCGATAGCGAAGGCGGACGATGGCATAGGCCGCGAGCACACTGGCGACGATCGACAGAATGGTGGCGCCGACCGCGACATACATCGTGTTCCACAGCCACCTCGGATAGTAGCTCTCAAACAAGAGCTTGTAGAAATGCTTGAAAGTCGGATTCCAGGTCCAGAACGGGTTGTAGGTCTCCATGTCCAGCA
>DATCXE010000789.1:0-2402 GCA_036565985.1 Bradyrhizobium sp. | reverse complement strand
CGCCGGCCGGGGTCGCCTGGTGTCACAATAGACCGCTAAATAGATCATCAATACGGCGGGCTGAACAGGACGATGCGACGGGCAAACTCTCACCGTCATTCCGGGGCGTGCGCGAAGCGTACGAACCTCAGATGTGCAATTGCACATCGGGGAATCTCGAGATTCCGGGTTCGGCTCTTCGAGCCGCCCCGGAATGACGGGCACCCGCCTCAATTCGTGATCTTGTAGCCCGTTTCTTTCACGATCGGTTGCCAGAACGCGGTATTGGCGGCGAGTTCTTGTGTAAGCCCTTCGGGGGTCGAACCGACCGGGATCAGGCCGATCGCCAGCAATTTCTCCTTGGCCTCGGGCTTGGCGAGTGCGGTGGCCGCCGCCTCGCTCAGTTTCTTCGCGAAATCGGGCGAAGCGCCCGCCGGCAGCCACATTCCGTACCAGCCATCCGCCACCAGATCGACGCCGCTCTCCTTCAGCGTCGGCGCATCGGGCAGGAACGGCGAACGCTGCGCGCTGCCGACCGCGAGAATACGCACATTGCCCGCGCGATGCTGCGGGATGGCGTCGGTCAACGTGGAGATCGCGAACGGCATATGGCCGCCGACGAGGTCGTTGATGATCGGCGCGCTGCCGCGATAGGCCACGCGCGTCAGCTTGATGCCGAGCGCCTGTTCGAGCCGCGATCCCGTGAAATGCGGAATGGTGCCGTTGGAGGGTACGCCGAACGTGGCCTTGTCCGGATTGGCTTTCAGCCAGTCGACGAACTGCTTGAAATCCTTGACCTCGGCCGGAACCGCCGTGCCGACGAAGACGCAGAATTCGAAACGCACGAGCTGGCTGACGGGCACGAAATCCTTTGCCGCGTCGAAACTCGGCGTGGTCTCGACCATCGGCAGCAGATACATCGTAGGCCCTGTGGTGACGAGGATGGTGGTGCCGTCGGGACTGGCTCCCTTGACCGCCTTGATACCGATCAGCCCGTCACCGCCGGTGCGGTTTTCGACGATGATGTTGCGATCGACCAGCGGGCCGATGTGCTGCGCCAGCACGCGGCACAGCGCGTCGCCGCCACCGCCGGCCGCAAAGGGAAAGATGATCTTCGTCAGCGGCCCCGATTGCGCGAAGACGTTGCTCGTGATTGCAGCCAGCGAGCATGCAGCGCTCCCGGCCAGAAAATTCCGACGATCCATCGACGTTTCCCCCTTACGCAAATGCGGTTTCGTAAACCGTCATGATTCCGATCGCGATGGTGGCGAGCCCCACTGCGCCTTGCAGGCCGCGATTGGCCCAGGTCAGCCAGCGGGCGGAGACTGCAAATGGAACGGCGATCACCATCGACAGTGCGGCCATGCCGATCATCGAGCCGATCCCGAACAGCGCGACATAGCCAAGCCCGACGATGGGACTGGACGCCTGCGACACCGTCAGCACCAAAAGCGCGGCCGAGCCCGCCATGCCGTGCATCAGCCCGACCAGCAGCGTGCGCCAGCGGAAGCCATGATCATGCGCGTGGGCGGTTCGGACATGCGGCGTGGTCTCGCCGGCATGGCTGTGGGCGTGAAAATGCACCGTGCCGTCGCCATGGCCGTGCTTGTGGAAATGCACCCGGTCGCGCCACAGCCGCCACCATACGTGCGCGCCGAGGCCGATCAGCATCACCCCGACGGCGGTTTCCAGCGGCGTGGCGACACTCTCGGGGATAGCGTGGCCGAGCAGGATGGCGGCGCCGGCAAAGACGAACAGCGTCAGGGTGTGGCCGAGCCCCCATGTCAGCCCGTGCTTGACGATGTCGGCGACGTGGCTGCGGCGCGCGGCAATGCTGGAAACGGCGGCGATATGATCGGCTTCGAGCGCGTGCTGCATGCCCAGCAAAAACCCCAGCCCCAGAATTCCGAACATACGCCCCCTGCACTCTCACCTGTCCGATCAAATACCAGTCCAAAGCCCTTGTCAGGTCAACACTTCATCGAACAGGCCGCGCCGTGGCATTTCGGTTTCTGGCGCCTGGCGGCATCACGCCGGTTTGAATCGGCAAAAAAGCCTGCACCGGAACGATCGGCCGTGAGGGTGCTTAGCCCCGCATCATCAGCCACGGAGTACCCTACATGAGAAAATCCGGAATCCTCGCCGCCGCAGCGGTCCTCGCCGTCACGCTCGCCGGCCCCGCGATGGCGCAGGAAGTCGTCTATGATCCCGGCTATTGCGCGCAATTTTATCCAAACGGCAACTGCTATGCCGGCAGCTACCAGCGTGAGGTCTATCGCGACCAGGCCTATCGGGATCGCGCGTGGCAAAACAGCTACAACCGCTGGGACGACGATAGCGGCTCCTGGCCGGGCGATGTCGCAGCCGGCGTCGTCGGCGGCGCGGTCGGCACCGCGGCCGCCATCGCCACGGCACCCTTCGTC
>DATCXE010000781.1:0-2546 GCA_036565985.1 Bradyrhizobium sp. | reverse complement strand
AGCCGCGTGGGCACGGGCAAACGGGCGCTTTGGCCCGCCGTACAATCAATCGGAGATCTAAAATGACTGCAAAGCAAACGCCCGCGATCCAACCACAGTACTCGCCGAACACCTTCGGCTGGTTCGGCCCGGCGATGGACTACATGGTCGATGCCGCCCAGCGCACCGTGTTGTTCTGGGACGTCATGCGCCAGCGCGGCGACCAATATCGCGAGCATCTGGCCGAAACTGTGCCGCATGTGCTTAGTTACGAGGCGGAGCTCATCATCGATGGGCGAACGCTGAAGCGCCCGGTGAATTACGGGCTTGTGCGGATCGTCCCGCCGGAAGGCGTCACCATCGATCCGCGGCGGCGCCCCTTCGTGATCGTCGACCCGCGTGCGGGGCACGGTCCCGGGATCGGCGGGTTCAAGGCGGACAGCGAGATCGGGGTCATCTTCAAGGCCGGTCACCCCTGTTACTTCGTCGGATTTCTGCCCGAACCCATGCCGGGGCAGACCATCGAGGACATTGCCCGCGCCGAAGCACTGTTCCTCGAGAAGGTGATTGCCTTGCATCCGGATGCCGACGGCAAACCTGGTGTCATCGGCAACTGCCAGGGCGGATGGGCGGTGATGATGCTGGCCGCGATCCGCCCCGAATTGTTCGGCCCCATCATCATCGCCGGCTCGCCGCTCTCCTATTGGGCCGGCGTGCACGGAAAAAATCCTATGCGCTATAGCGGCGGACTCTTGGGCGGCAGCTGGCTCACGGCGCTCACCAGCGACATGGGTGGGGGCAAGTTCGACGGCGCCTGGCTGGTGCAGAATTTCGAGAACCAGAACCCGGCAAACACGCTGTGGACCAAGCAGTATAATGTCTATTCCAAGATCGACACCGAAGTGCCGCGCTATCTGGGTTTTGAGCGCTACTGGGGAGGCCACGTCAATCTCAACGCGGAGGAGATCCAGTTCATTGTCGATGAGCTGTTCATCGGCAACAATCTAGCCGCCGGACGAATCCAAACGTCGGACGGAACCGCCATCGACCTACGCAACATCCGCTCTCCCATCGTCGTCTTCTGCTCCAAAGGCGACAACATCACGCCGCCGCAGCAGGCGCTCGGATGGATTGTCGATCTTTACCAGAACGCCGATGAGATCCGCTCGTACGGGCAAACGATCGTCTATTCGATCCACGAGAGCGTCGGCCACCTCGGCATCTTCGTTTCCGCCGGCGTGGCCAAGAAAGAGTACGGCGAATTTTCCAGCAATATCGACCTCATCGACACGTTGCCGCCCGGCCTTTACGAGGCGGTGTTCGAGAGCAAGGGCGAGGACACCGCACACCCCGAGCTTGCGCCCGGACAATGGGTGATGCGGTGCGAAGCGAGGACCTTGGACGACATCCGCGCGCTTGGCGGCAATGATGCGGCCGATGAGCGGCGTTTCGCCACCGCCGCCCGCGTGTCGGAGAACAATCTTGCGCTTTACCGCGAGTTTGCGCAGCCGATCGTTCGCGCGCTCGTGAATCCGCCGCTGGCGCAATGGCTGCAGCAGCTGCATCCGCTGCGATTGCAGTACGAGCTGTTTTCCAACGCGAACCCCATGATGGCCCCGGTCGCCGCCATGGCGGAGCAGGTGCGCACCAACCGCAGGTCCGTCGCCGCCGATAATCCATTGGTTCAACTACAGGAGACCGTATCCAGCCAGATTGTCGCCGGGCTCAACGCATGGCGAGACATGATCGAGAGCCTGACCGAGCGGACGTTCCTGACGATCTATGGTTCCCCGGCGCTGCAGGCCGCCGTCGGAATCGATCCGACTGGCACGCGTCCCTTGCGCAAGGCCGGCAAGCATCCCTTGTATGACGAGTTGCTGCAGAAGCGGATTGCCGAACTGAGGTCGCGCATCTCTGTTGGCGGGGTGCCTGAAGCCGTGACCCGCGCGGTCCTCTATGTCGGGCTGCCAAGGGGCTCGGTTGATGAGCGCGGCTTCGAGGCGGTGCGCCGCATCCGCCGCACGCAGAGTGACATATCGTTGTCGGACTTCAAGGAGCGCGTGCGCGAGCAATTCTATATCCTGCTCATCGACATGGAAGCCGCCCTCGCGGCGCTCCCGTCGATGCTCCCCGCCGACGTCGAGACGCGGCGCGAGGCGTTCGACCTCGTCAAACAGATCATGAGTGCATGCGGTCCATTGTCTCCGGAAGACAACGAGCGCCTGCAGCGAGTCGCCCGGGCGTTCGGCGTGGATGAGCCATCGACCGTCGTTCGAAACCTCACGGTGGTCGCGTCGGACCGGCAAGAGGCACAGGCGAAAGCATCGTGAGGCGCATCGCGGATAGGTGACGATCTGCCTTCCCGAGGAGGGATCATGTTGAAGGACAGCGATATCGGCAACATCCTGGCGATCGGCCCGGCCGGCCACCCGCCCCGTTCGAAATACGAGCAGGTGATCGCCGACGCCAAGCAGGTGCGGGCCCCGACAACGGTCGTCGTTCACCCTTGCGAAGAGACTGCGCTGCGCGGTCCGATCGAAGCGGCGGAAGCCGGCATCATCGTTCCG
>DATCXE010000768.1:0-2723 GCA_036565985.1 Bradyrhizobium sp. | reverse complement strand
TGCCGAGCTCCGCCACGCAACTGAACGTCCTGAGCTGCCGGATATCCATTGCTTGCCAATCTTCGAAGGCAGGTTCATACGCTATAACAATTCAGCATAGGAGACCGGCTGTGGCTTCGCAACCGCCCGCGATCCGGCAATTGACATCCCCCACCATCCATCGCCAGAAAAACCAATGACCGCACAAGAACAACAAGACGAATTCCACGACATCCGCGACGCCGTCGCCAAGCTCTGCGCCCAGTTCCCCGGCGAGTACTGGCGCAAGCTGGACCGCCAGATGGCGTATCCGAAGGAGTTCGTCGATGCGCTCACCGAGGCCGGCTATCTCTCAGTGCTTATCCCCGAGGAATATGGCGGCTCCGGGCTGAAGCTCTCGGCTGCGGCCGCGATCCTGGAAGAGATCCAGCGCGCCGGCTGCAATGGCGGCGGCTGCCACGCCCAGATGTACACGATGGGCACCGTGCTGCGGCACGGCAACGACGCGCAGAAGGCGAAGTACCTGCCCGGGATCGCCAGCGGCAAATTGCGGCTGCAGGCGTTCGGCGTCACCGAGCCGACCAGCGGCACCGACACCTCCTCGCTGAAGACCGTCGCCAAACGCGACGGCGACCACTACGTCGTCAACGGCCAGAAGATCTGGACCAGCCGCGCCGAGCATTCCGACCTGATGATCCTCTTGGCGCGCACCACGCCGAAGGAACAGGCCAAGAAGCGCACGGATGGTTTATCGGTGTTCATCGTCGACATGCGCGAGGTGAAGGGCAAGGGTCTGGAGATCCGCCCGATCCGCACCATGATGAACCACGCCACGACCGAAGTGTTCTTCACCGACATGCGGGTGCCGGCGGAAAACCTGATCGGCGACGAAGGCAAGGGGTTCCGCTACATCCTCTCCGGCATGAACGCCGAACGCATTCTCATTGCAGCGGAATGCATCGGCGACGCCAAATGGTTCATCGCCAAGGCAACCAACTATGCGAAGGAGCGCGCCGTGTTCGGCCGCCCCATCGGCATGAATCAGGGCATCCAGTTCCCGATCGCCAAGGCCTATGCGCAAATGCGCGCGGCCGAACTGATGGTGAAGGAAGCCACCCGCAAATACGAAGCCGGACTCGATTGCGGCGCGGAAGCCAACATGGCCAAGATGCTGGCGGCGGACGCGTCATGGGAAGCGGCCAACGCCTGCGTGCAGACCCACGGTGGCTTCGGCTTTGCAGAAGAATACGATGTCGAGCGCAAGTTCCGCGAAACGCGGCTCTATCAGGTTGCGCCGATCTCGACCAATCTGATCCTGTCCTACGTCGCCGAGCATGTGCTCGGCCTGCCCCGCTCCTACTGAGAACAGAAAATGTTGCCGTTAGAGGGATTGATCGTCGTCTCCGTCGAACAGGCCGTTGCAGCGCCATTCTGCAGTTCGCGGCTGGCGGATGCCGGTGCGCATGTCATCAAGGTGGAACGCCCCGAGGGCGATTTCGCCCGCGGCTACGACGCCGCCGCAAAGGGCCAGAGCAGCTATTTCGTCTGGCTCAACCGCGGCAAGAATTCCGTGGTGATCGATCTCGCCACCAGGGACGGCCGCGCCGATCTCGAAGCGCTGATCGCCAGCGCCGACGTGCTGTTGCAGAACCTCAAGCCCGGCTCGATGGACAAGCTCGGCTTCTCGCTGGAACGCCTGAAGCGGGATTATCCGGCGCTGATCTGCTGCACCATTTCGGGCTATGGCGATGAAGGCCCCTATGCCGACCGCAAGGCCTACGACCTGCTGATCCAGGCCGAGAGCGGCCTTGCCTCGATCACCGGCGGGCCGGAAGGCCCGTCGCGGGTCGGAATCTCCGTCGTCGATATCGCGACCGGCGCCACCGCGCATGCGTCGATCCTCGAGGCGCTGATCGCGCGCGGCCGCACCGGCAAGGGCGCCGACATCCGCATATCGATGTTCGACGTGATGGCCGACTGGATGGCGGTGCCGCTGATCAATTCGGAGGCCGGCAATCCGCCGAAGCGGATGGCGCTGGCCCATCCCTCGATCGCGCCCTACGGCGTGTTCAATTCAAAGGACGGCAAGGGCATTCTGATCTCAATCCAGAGCGAGCGCGAGTGGAAGAAGCTCTGTGCCGAGGTGCTCGGCCAGCCCGATCTGCCCAACGATCCGCGCTTCGCCAACATGGTCGAGCGCGTGCGCAACCGCGCATTCACCGACAAGACGGTCGCGGACAGTTTCGCTTCGATGACGCGCGTCGAGTTGCTGAAGCGCCTCGACGAGGCCGACATCGCCTTCGCCGAAGTGAACACGATGGCCGATCTCTCGGTGCACCCGCATCTGCGGCGCATCGAGGTCGATACGCCGAACGGCAAGGTGAGCTACGCCGCGCCCGCCGCGATCTTCGTCGACGAGGAGCGGCACTACGGCGCCGTTCCCGCCATCGGCGAACACGCCGAATTGCCCAAAGCTCCCCGTGCCAAGAGCCGCCAGTCATGACCCAAGCCACCGAAAAGCTCGATCTCGACCATCTGCGCCAGTGGATCGGCAACACGACCGAAGCAACCGACATCGTCACCGCGCAACTGGTGAAGGGCCTGCGCGCGACGCTGTTCCAGGACATCGGCGAGCCGAAGCCCGGCGACGCTGCGCCCTGGACCACGCATTGGTGCCTGGCGCAGCCGGTGTTTCCGATGTCGATGCTCGGCCCGGACGGCCACCCCACCCGCGGCGGCTTCCT
>DATCXE010000129.1:0-8125 GCA_036565985.1 Bradyrhizobium sp. | reverse complement strand
GCTCGGGCAAGGGCTGGGTGACGGCGGAATACGGCATGCTGCCCCGCGCGACCCTGGAACGCACCCGCCGCGAGGCCGCGGCCGGCAAGCAGGGCGGCCGCACCGTCGAGATCCAGCGGCTGATCGGCCGCTCGCTGCGGGCGGCGGTCGACCTCGAGGCGCTGGGCGAGCGCCAGATCACGGTCGATTGCGACGTGATCCAGGCCGATGGCGGCACCCGCACGGCCTCGATCACCGGCGCCTGGGTGGCGCTTGCGGACTGCATCGCTTGGATGAAGGCCCGCAACATGCTGAAGACCAACGTGCTGCGCGACAACGTCGCGGCGATCTCCTGCGGCATCTATAACGGTATCCCGGTGCTCGACCTCGACTATGCCGAGGATTCCGAGGCCGAGACCGACGCCAATTTCGTCATGACCGGCGACGGCCGCATCATCGAGGTGCAGGGCACCGCCGAAAAGACGCCGTTCTCGCAGGACGAGTTCCTTGCGCTGATGGAACTCGCGCGCAAGGGCGTCGCGCGGCTGGTCGACTTGCAGAAGATGGCCGTGGCGTAGTCAGATTGACCATGCACCGTCGAATCACCGGCCAGCTCGTGATCGCGACCCACAATCCCGGCAAGCTCGCCGAGATGCGGGAACTGCTGGCGCCCCATGGCGTCGAGGCGGTTTCCGCGGGCGAACTCGGCCTCGGCGAACCAGAGGAAACCGGCAAGACGTTCCGGGCCAATGCGGCGATCAAGGCGATCGCGGCGGCGAACGCCGCGCAGCTTCCGGCGTTTGCCGATGATTCCGGGCTGGCGGTCGATGCGCTGGATGGCGCGCCTGGCATCTACTCGGCGCGCTGGGCCGGCGAGGCTAAGGATTTCATGGCGGCGATGAGCCGGATCGAGCGCCTGCTGCAGGAGCGCGGCGCAACTACACCCGACAAGCGCAAGGCGCATTTCGTTTCCGCGCTGTGCGTGGCCTGGCCCGACGGCCATCTCGAAGAGGTCGAGGCGCGTGTCGACGGAACTTTGGCCTGGCCGCCGCGCGGCACCGCCGGTTTCGGCTATGATCCGGCGTTCCTGCCTGACGGACATACGAGGACGTTCGGCGAGATGACCTCGATCGAGAAACACGGCCTGCCACCGCTCGGGCTTGGCCTGTCGCACCGCGCCCGCGCCTTCGTCAAACTGGCGGAGATCTGCCTTGGCTAGCAGCAAGCGCGAAGCCTTCGGCGTCTACGTGCACTGGCCGTTCTGCCTGTCGAAATGCCCGTATTGCGATTTCAACAGCCATGTCCGGCATGCGCCGATCGACGAGGAACGCTTTGCACGCGCCTTTGCGCGCGAGATCGAAACCACGGCGGCGCGTGCGCCCGGCAGAACCGTCACCTCGATCTTTCTCGGCGGCGGCACGCCGTCGCTGATGCAGCCGCAGACCGTCGGCGCCATCCTCGATGCGATCGGAAAATACTGGCGCGTCGCGCCAAAGGTGGAAGTGACGCTGGAGGCCAATCCCACCAGCGTGGAAGCTGCGCGGTTTCGCGGCTATCGCACGGCCGGCGTCAACCGCGTCTCGCTCGGTGTGCAGGCGCTGGATGACGTTTCCCTGAAAGCGCTCGGCCGGTTGCACAGCGCACGCGAGGCGCTGGACGCGGTCGCAATCGCACGCTCCGCATTTGACCGCTATTCGTTCGACCTGATCTACGCCCGCCCCGACCAGACACCGCGGATGTGGACCGACGAACTGAAGCTCGCGATTTCGGAAGCCGCCGAACATCTGTCGCTCTATCAACTCACGATCGAGGAAGGCACGCCGTTCTTCGGCCTGCACGCCGCGGGCAAGCTGAAGACGCCGGACGAGGCGCTCGCGCGCGCGCTCTATGACGTGACGCAGGAGGTCTGCGCGCAGCACGGCCTTCCCGCCTACGAGATCTCCAACCACGCCCGCGTCGGCGCGGAGTGCCGGCACAATCTGGTCTACTGGCGCGGCGACGAATATGCCGGCATCGGCCCCGGTGCCCATGGCCGGCTCGATATCGACGGCATCAGGCATGCGGTCGCGACCGAGAAACGCCCCGAGGCGTGGCTGATGCGCGTCGAAGCCAACGGCCACGGCGTCGTGGCCGACGACAAACTCAACAGCGAAGAGCGCGCCGATGAATTCCTGCTGATGGGATTGCGATTGGCCGAAGGCATCGATCCAAGACGCTACGCGGCGTTGTCCGGGCGCGCGCTCGATCCAAATCGTATCGCCGTGCTGCGTGAGGAAGGCGCGATTTCGGTCGATCCCGACGGCCGGCTGCGCGTGACAAAGGACGGCTTCCCCGTGCTCGATGCCGTCGTCGCGGATCTCGCGGCGTAGGCTGTCGTTCCTGCGGAAAGCAGGAACCCATAACCACCGACGTTGATTGGTGAAGCGGGCTGGAGCTCCAGTTCGGCGCAACCACCAAACCCTGTGGTCGTGGAGAGTTCACGCCGCCCGCGACTTGTCGGAAGCTTACGCCCCGAAACTCTTCGGCGAGCCGGCAACCGGCGTTGCGCCGCCGGTGGCGACCTTCATTACGGCGAGGCCGCGCTCGTTGGTGCCGTCGGAGCGGAATCTAAACAGGCCGTCGATGCCGGCAAAGCCTGAGGGGCTGGCCAGCGTTTCCGGAGCGAAGCGCTGCGCGCCCTGCTGCTTCGACAACGCCGCGACGAGTGCGACCGCGTCATAGGCGAGCGTTGCCGTTCGAACCGGGTCCGAACCGTATTTGGCGCGGTAGCGGCCGGCGAAGGCGCGGAAGCCCGACGGATCCGGCGCGGCGTAAAGGCCGCCCTGCAGCGCGGGACTGGCGAACACGCGCGGATTATCCCAAAGACCCGTTCCGAGCAGCTGGATGTTCTGCAGGTTCGCGCCCGCCGCGGTCAGCGCATCCGCCGTCGCCACGACGGACTCGCCGTCGTCGGCGATGAACAGTGCGTCGGCCGAACCGAGCGCCTGCGCCACCGTCCGCGCCGCCGTCGCACGATCTGATCCATACTTCTCGAACGCCACGATGCGCCCGCCCTTGCGGCCGACCGCCTGCTTGAAGGCCACTTCCACCACGTTGCCATAGGCGTTGTCGGGCAGCATCGCCGCAAACGACTTCTTGCCGATGCCGGCGGAATAATCGACGATCCGGTTGACGTCGGATTCCGGCAGGAAGCTCAGGAGATAGACGCCGCGTCCGGCGACGCTGGAATCGGTCGAGAACGCGATCACTGAGATGCCGCGAGTGCGCGTCAGTTGCGCGGCGGCCGGGACCGAGCCCGCGAACAACGGGCCCAGGATGATCTCGCTGCCTTCCTCGAGCGCCTGCTGGGTGGCCTGCTGCGCGCCTTGGGGGGTCGCGCCGTCATCCTTGATCAGAAGCTGGATATTGGGATTCTGGAATTCCGCCAGCGCCATCTCGGCGGCGTTCTTCATCGATTGCGCGGCGACGCCGGCGTTGCCGGCGGCCGAGAGCGGCAGGATCAGGCCGACCTTGACCTGGCCGGTCCCGACCGCGAGCGGCTGCTGCTGCGGCCCGGCAGGTCCGGCGTTCTCGACTGATCCGAACGAGTTCTGCGCCCCGGAGCACGCGCCAAGCAGGGGTGCGCCGAGGATAAGGCCTACCACCGTCCGCCGGGTCGCTCCCGGCACCCGAGGATCCGAAGATCCAGGCTTGCGATTGAACGGGCCTACCATCGTCTCTCTTCTCTTGACCGACCGCCGTCGGCCAGAACTCTGGCCATCTGGGACCAAGGCTCCTGAACCGCTCCTGAACCCAATGCCGGATTCAGCACAAAGTCGAGAAATAGTTAACTAAACCAAAAGGATTATGGTCCCCTCGGCGCCATTGCCAGTGCAGGAGCCCGTCTCCCTTTCCCTGCCCCGGGGCATCCAGCCCACCGCACGGTGGCGCTGACGCTGCGGGCCCTCTAGAGTTGCCATTATGCGCGCAAAACCCAGTTCCAACTACGGTGTCGATGCCGAACCGGGTTCGGCTCACAGAACATTTTTGATCGGCGGCCAGGCCCTGACCGCCCCGAAGCCGGTTCCCGGCCTCTATCTGGTGGCAACCCCGATCGGCAATCTCGGCGACATCACGTTGCGTGCACTTGAAACGCTGGCCGGCGTCGACATCATCGCCTGCGAGGACACGCGCGTGACCCGCCGCTTGACCGAGCGCTACGGGATTTCGGCGGAGCTCAAGCCGTACCACGAGCATAACGCCGTGATGGCGCGGCCAAAAATCCTGGAAAGGCTGGCGCAGGGCGCCTCGAT
This sequence comes from Bradyrhizobium sp., assembly GCA_036565985.1. Lineage (GTDB taxonomy): Bacteria > Pseudomonadota > Alphaproteobacteria > Rhizobiales > Xanthobacteraceae > Bradyrhizobium. Next base: position 3,854 of record DATCXE010000129.1, on the reverse strand, counting down.
CGCGCTGGTGTCCGATGCCGGCACGCCCTTGATTTCCGATCCAGGCTTCAAGCTGGTGCGCGAGGTCTGCGCCGCCGGCCACGCGGTGATCGCGGTGCCCGGTGCATCGTCGGTCCTGACCGCGCTTTCGGTGGCGGCGCTTCCCACCGACCGCTTTTTCTTCGAGGGATTTTTGCCCGCCAGGGAAGTCTCGCGGCGAACACGGCTTGCCGAGCTCGCCCGCATCGACGCCACGCTTGTCATCTTCGAATCCGGCAACCGCGTGCAGGAGACGCTGGCCGATCTTGCCGACATCATGGGCCGGCGCGACGCTGCGATCTGCCGCGAACTGACCAAGCTGCACGAACAGGTTACGCGCGCGCCGATCGAGGAACTGGCAAAGGCCGCCGCCACGCTGGAAACGCGCGGCGAGTTCGTGCTGGTGGTCGGCCCGCCGCGCGCCGACGAACTGGTGATGACGCAGGACGACCTCGATAATTTGCTGCGCGCATCGCTCGCACGCGACAGCGTCAAGGACAGCGTGGCGCATGCGGTCGAACTCTCCGGCCGGCCGCGCCGCGAGGTCTATGCCCGCGCGCTGGAGCTTGCCAAACAAGCCCGAGGCGGCGATGGCGAAGACTGAAGGCACCGCGCCGCCGGACAAGTCCGCAAACCCCGCCTCGCCGGCGCGGGTTGCGGCCTTCCGCACCGGGCTCTCGGCCGAAAGCCGCGCCGCCGCCTTCCTGATGGCCAAGGGCTATCGGATCCTGGCCAAACGCTTTCGCACCCCCCATGGCGAGATCGACCTGGTGGCGAAGAAGCGCAACCTTCTAGCCTTCATCGAGGTCAAAGCCCGCGCCAGCCTGGATGAGGCCGCCTACGCCGTGACGCCGCGCCAGCAGGCCCGCATCATCGACGCCGCGCAGGGGTGGCTTGTGGCGCATCCCGAACATGCCGAATTCGACCTGCGTTTCGACGCGATCCTGATTGCGCCGCGACATTTGCCACGCCATCTGTTAGCGGCCTTCGACGCCAGCCCCTAGAGATCCCTCAAGAGACCCGGACCCCAATATGAAACTGAATGTCGCCGTCCAGATGGACCCCATCGCGCGTATCAACGTCCGCGGCGATTCGACCTTCGCGCTGTTGCTGGAAGCGCAAAAGCGCGGCCACAGCCTTTCCTATTACACGCCGGACAAGCTCTCGCTGCGCGGCGAGGAGTTGGTGGCGCCGGCACAGCTGCTCACCGTCCGCGACGAAGTCGGAGACCATTTCACACTCGGCGAGCCGAAGCGCGAGCCGCTGACCAATTTCGACGTCATCCTGCTGCGGCAGGATCCGCCGTTCGACCTCGCCTACATCACCTCGACGCATTTCCTGGAGCGCATCCATCCCAGGACGCTGGTCGTGAACGATCCGGCCTCGGTGCGCAACGCGCCGGAAAAGCTGTTCGTGATGAACTTTTCACACCTGATGCCGCCGACGCTGATCTCGCGCGATCTCGACGAGATCAATTCATTCCGGGATCAGCACGGCGCGGTGGTCATGAAGCCGCTGCACGGCCATGGCGGCGCCGCGGTGTTCCGCGTGATGCCGCAGGACATGAATTTCGGCTCGCTGTTCGACATGTTCTCGGTCACATTCCGCGAGCCCTGGGTGATCCAGCGCTTCCTGCCCGAAGTGAAGCATGGCGACAAGCGCATCATCCTGGTCGACGGCGAGTTCGCCGGCGCCGTCAACCGCGTGCCCGCGCCCGATGATCTCCGTTCCAACATGGTTCGCGGCGGCGCGGCGCAAGCCACCGAGCTGTCGCCGCGCGAACGTGAGATCTGCGACACGCTCGGCCCGGCGCTGCGCGAGCGCGGCCTGCTGTTCGTCGGCATCGACGTGATCGACGGCAATCTCACCGAGATCAACGTCACCTCGCCCACGGGCATCCGCGCCATCGCCCGGCTCGGCGGACCGGATGTGGCGGGAAAGATCTGGGATACCATCGAGAAGAAGCGCGCCGGTAAGTGATTTCCAGCGCCTGGGAGCGTGTCCCGGCCGATTCGAGGGCTATCGCCATGCGATCCAGTATTCTACCATCATACGGCCATTCTTTGGACAAGACTGCACGGGGAGCAGGCCAACTGCGGATGACATTGGACGGAACAAGGTAGACGCCAGTGAACTCCACACCGACGCCAAAAGAAGGCAATGCCCAGGAAGCTGCCGATGCCCAGGTCGGGCGCACGGATGAACGGCTGGCGCACGCCTACGAAGAGATCAAGCGCGCCGACGAGCAGCTCACGCGCATGAGTGAACAGCTTGCGAAAATTGAGGGCGGTGCCGCGAGCCCGCCTTCGGCGGGTATTGGCTCGCAAGGTCCTGGCCCGCAAGAACCGGCCGCGCAATCGCCATCTGCGGAGCCACCACCAGTTGCGCAAGTATCACCTGCGCAAATACCACCTCGCCAGGCATCGCCAGTAAAGACTGTGTCCCGCAGCCCGATGGCGTTGCTGCTGGCGGCGGGCTTCGTTGTCACGGCTCTGGTCTTGTCGGCCTATGGCGGCGGGATTGTCACCCGTTGGGCGCCGCAGCTCGGTTCAACGCGATCATCGCCTTCCGAGGGTCCAGCGCTTGCCGCGCAGTCCACGCCAACCGTCGTTCAGGTGGCCTCCGCGGAGACAGCACCACTTCCGGCAGCACCAGAGGCAACACCGCCGCAGACAACGCAACCGCAGGCCACAACCCTGGCCCAGGCCCAGACCGCGCCGCAAGATGCCGCGCCACCCGCCGTCGCGCCGCCAGCCGCCACAGCGCCGGCCGTCACAGCGCCTCCGGATCAGGCGCAGCTGCTGCAAAAGATCGCGCGCGATCTCGCAGCGCTGGAGCGGAACATCGAACAGCTCAAGGCGAACCAGCAGCAAATGGCGAGTGACAACTCAAAAGCCATCGGCGAGCTCAAGGCCAGCCAGGAAGAGATGAAACGTACGCTCGCGAAGGTTTCCGAGCCGACCCCGCCCAAGGCGTCACCGCCTGCCGCGCAGCCGGCTCCGGTCGTGCGCAGGCCCGAGCGGACGTATCAGCCGCCGCAGGCGAGAGCGCGGCCGCGATACTATCCGAGAGGAGAGTGGTACTACGACGACTGGTAGCCGCCGGATCGTCGAAATTTCCGTCCGGTGATAACGCCCGGCGCGACAAGCGCGCGGCGTACCCTTTGGGATACCATCGACAAGACGCGGCTTGCGTAAAATCGCGCCACGTCCGGCGATCCATTTCTCCGACCCCGCCTCTCGCCTCATTCCACTTGCCAATTTCGGGAAGCGGGGGCAGCCTGTAGTCGCGGATGAATCTGTCCGGGCAGCAAACTGCAATTCATAAAAACAGTGGAGGAAGACGCATGACGACGAATCTTTCGCGACGGTCTTTGCTTGCGCTTGGCGCCGGTCTGGGTGCGGGTCTGGGCGCATCGACCCTGATGGGCGGCAGCGCGCTGGCCAAGGCGCCGAAGCTCGGCACGCAGACCCCCTACTGGCATCGCTTCATTCTCGGCGACGCCGAAGTGACCGTGGTTTCCGACGGCCCGCTGCCGCTCGGCCCGCCCAAGGGCACCTTCGTCGGCGTGCCCGATGAGGAAGTCCGCAAGATGCTTTCCGACAACTTCCTCAATCCCGACAACGTCGTGCTCGAGCAGAACTCGCCGATCGTGAACACCGGCGACAAGCTGATCCTGTTCGACACCGGCATGGGCACCTCGAAAGCGTTCGGGCCGACCACGGGCCGACAGCAGAAGAGCATGGCGGAGGCCGGGATCAAGCCGGGCGATATCGACGCCGTGGTGCTGTCGCACGCCCATATCGATCATATCGGCGGCATCGTCGGCGCCGACG
>DATCXE010000742.1:0-17974 GCA_036565985.1 Bradyrhizobium sp. | reverse complement strand
CGCCGGTCGTGCGGCGACGGCGCACGCAATAGACTGCCTACTCTTCCACGCCGGCTTCCTGCGGGGTGAACTGGTAGACCGAGGAGCAGAACTCGCAGGTTACCACCACCTTGTCGTCCTTGACCATCTCGGCACGATCCTTCGGCGCAAAGGTTTTCAGCATGGCCGACACCGCCTCGCGCGAGCACGAGCATTGCGCGCGCAGGGGCAGCGGGGTGAACACGCGCACGCCGCGTTCGTGAAACAGCCGGTACAGCAGGCGTTCTCCCGACAGGTCAGGATCGATCAGTTCGACATCCTCGACGGTGCCGATCAGCGACTGGCCCTCGACCCACGCATCGTCCTCGGCGACCTCATGCGTCACCGCGCCATCCGGCGCATCGCCGGGATGCAGATCGGCCTGCCGCGCCCGCTCCGGCGCCTTGGGCAGGAATTGCAGCAGCATGCCGCCGGCGCGCCAGCGATGCCTCGGGCCGCTGCCGTCACCGCCGCGCCATTCCTCGCCGACCGCGAGCCGCACCCGGGTCGGGATCTGTTCGGAGCGCAGGAAATATTCGTGCGCCGCGTCTTCCAGATTGCCGCCGTCGAGCGCCACCAGGCCCTGATAGCGGCTCATGTCCGGTCCCTGATCGATCGTCATCGCGAGATGACCCTTGCCGAGCAGCGCGCCGGAATCCTGACCGTCCTTCAGCCGCCTGACATCATAGCGCGCATAGGCGCGCAGGCGATCGGGCGCCTGAAAATCCACGATCAGGAACGACACCGGGCCGTCGGTCTGCGTCTGCATGATGAAGCGGCCGTCGAATTTCAGCGCCGAGCCGAGCAGCGTCGCCAGCACGATCGCCTCGCCGAGCAGCTTGCCGACCGGCGCGGGATAATCATGCTTGGTCAGGATGTCGTCGAGCGCGGGGCCAAGCCGGGTCAGCCGGCCGCGCAGATCGAGCGCATCGACCTCGAACGGCAGCACTGCATCATCGACGGGAACGGACGAAGGCGCCCGGACGGGCGCCTCGGTCGTGATTTTCGTGTCGGGGGATTGTGAGACCATGGCGCTCTATCTGGGGTCGGTGGAGCCAAAACGGAAGGGGGTCGAAGAGCGGCTAAAATCTCTCCGCGAGTCGTCCCTGCGAACGGAGGGACCCATAGCCACCGGCCTTTGTTGTTACGGATGTCGTCTACCACATCGCCATGATCGAGGGATCACGCGGTATGGGTCCCCGCGTTCGTGTTCGCAGGGACGACGAAGCGAGACTTACGCCACTTCGTTAAAGCACCACGCCAAAATGCCCTTTTGTGCATGCAGGCGGTTTTCGGCTTCGTCGAACACCACCGACTGCGGACCGTCGATCACCTCGTCGGTGACTTCCTCGCCGCGATGCGCCGGCAGGCAGTGCATGAAGATTGCATCGGGTTTCGCCAGCGACATCAGCTTGGCATTGACCTGGTAGGGCTTGAGCACGTTGTGGCGATGCTCGCCGTCCTTGTCGCCCATCGAAACCCAGGTGTCGGTGACGACGCAATCTGCGCCGCGGACCGCGGCTTCGGGATCGGTGCCGAGCACGATCGGCGCCTGGGTCGCCTTGATCCAGTCCTTCATCGCCTTGTTCGGCGCGAGCTGCGGCGGGGTCGCGACATTGAGCTGGAACTTGAAACGCTCCGCCGCATGCGCCCACGACGCCAGCACGTTGTTGTCGTCGCCGGTCCACGCCACGGTGCGGCCCTCGATCGGCCCGCGATGCTCCTCGAAGGTCATGAGGTCGGCCATCACCTGGCAGGGGTGCGAGCGCCGCGTCAGCCCGTTGATGACGGGCACGGTGGCGTGCGCGGCGAGCTCCAGCAGCGCATCATGGTTGAGGATGCGGATCATGATCGCATCGACATAGCGCGACAGCACGCGCGCGGTGTCGGCGATGGTCTCGCCACGGCCGAGCTGCATCTCCGCGCCAGTCAGCATGATGGCCTCGCCGCCGAGCTGGCGCATGCCGACGTCGAACGACACCCGCGTGCGGGTCGACGGCCGTTCGAAGATCATCGCCAGCGTCTTGCCTTCGAGCGGCTTCGTGGTCTTTTCGTGCGCCTTCAGCTTCGCCTTCATGGCGATGCTGGCGGCCAGCATGTTGCGCAATTCGGTCGGCGGCAGCTCGCTGATATCGAGGAAGTGACGGACGGACTTGCTCATCACCCCGCCGCCTTCTTCTCTTGCCCGGCGGACAACGCCACGCAGGCGCGCTCGAGCATCTGCACGGATTCCTCGACCTCGGCCTCGTTTACGATCAGGGGCGCCAGGAAACGCACCACGTTGTCGCCAGCACCGACGGTCAGGAGCCTCTCATCGCGCAGCGCGTTGACCAGATCGCCCGACGGCACCACGGCCTTGACGCCGACCAGGAGACCCTCGCCGCGCACTTCGGAGAGCACTGCGGGATAGCGATCGACGACGGAGGCCAGCTTCTGTTTCAGGAGCAGCGACATCTTCTGCACGTGGTCGAAGAAGCCGGGCTTCAGCATCACGTCGAGCACGGCGTTGGCAGCCGCAATCGCCAGCGGATTGCCGCCGAAGGTCGAGCCGTGCGAGCCCGGCGTCATGCCGGATGCGGCCTCCGCGGTGGCAAGGCAGGCGCCGATCGGGAATCCGCCGCCGAGCGCTTTCGCGAGCGACATGATGTCCGGGGTGACGCCGAGACGCCTGTAGGCAAACAGGTCGCCGGTGCGGCCCATGCCGGTCTGCACCTCGTCGAAGATCAGGAGCAGGCCGTTGTCGTCGCACAACTGGCGCAACGCCTTGAAGAACGCGTTCGGCGCCGTCCGCACGCCGCCCTCGCCCTGCACCGGCTCGATCAGGATGGCCGCGGTCTGCGGGCCGATCGCCTTCTTCACCGCTTCGAGATCGCCATGCGGCACCTGGTCGAAGCCATCCAGCGGCGGCCCGAACCCTTCGAGATATTTTGCCGATCCGGTCGCGGCGAGCGTGCCCAGCGTGCGGCCATGGAAGGCGCCCTCGAAGGTAACGAGACGATAGCGTTCGGGATGGCCCTTGGCGGCGTGATAGCGGCGCGCGACTTTGATGGCGCACTCCATCGCTTCAGCGCCGGAATTACAGAAGAACACGAAATCCGCAAAGCTCTGCTCGCACAGCCGCGCCGCGAGCTTGTCGCCATCGGGCGACTTGAACAGGTTGGACATGTGCCAGAGTCTCGTGGCCTGCTCCTGCAGCGCCGCGACCAGATGCGGGTGACAATGACCCAGCGCGTTGACCGCGACACCCGAAGTGAAGTCGAGGTAGCGCTCGCCATTGGTTGCGATCAGCCAGGCGCCCTCGCCGCGCTCGAAGCCGAGATCGACCCTGGCGAAGACGGGGAGCAGATGCGACGTGGCGCTATTGGTCATGGCAATCACTGAGGTTCTGATCGGCGGCGGGAGCATGCGAGCGTGAGCGCGAACGCGGCAGCAGCCGGTCTTGCGAAAACGAAACGTGCCGCCTCTTAAGGGCGGCACGTAAGAGGTATTCTATGTGGGCAGCGGTCGCTGTCAACACGCCACAAGGCTGCATTTCCAGCACTGAAAGCGGCCTTCTTGCAGCGCGAGAAGGGTTAATTCCGTAGCATTGCGGTGTGGTGCAAAACACGCACTGCAATGCAGAGATGCCGGAACATGTGGACGCATCGGCGCGGACTCTTGCGCCCGAGTCCCGCCATATTGTAGTTTTTCGGCTGTCGGGTACGACATCTCGTGCGGCGGTTCTGATCCCAAGAGTCCATTTTTGTAGAGCGTAAACGTTCGGGCGCGATTTTCGTGCCCGGCGAGGGCTAAGGGATTCTGACCGCAGGGATTTTTGAGACGAATGGCGTCGTCAGTTTGACACCAAAGACGTCTCCGGCGCCGCCCCAATTGGCCGGCGCGATGCGAAGGGAAGAATGCGATGACGGTATTGACCTGGTCCGACGATCGCGTCGAGCAACTGAAAAAGCTGTGGGAGTCTGGGCTCTCGGCCAGCCAGATCGCGGCGGAACTCGGAAATGTCACCCGGAACGCCGTGATCGGCAAGGTGCACCGGCTGGGCCTTTCCGGCCGCGCCAAGAGCCCCTCCTCGGCAGCGCCCCGGCAGCGCAAGGCGCGCCCGGCCCAGCACATGATGCGGGTGTCGCGCCCGGTCTCGCGCGGCAATACGGCGCTTGCGCATGCCTTCGAGGTCGAGCTGGAGCCGGATCCGATCGCCTTCGACAACGTGGTGCCGATGAGCCAGCGATTGTCGCTGCTGGAATTGAACGAAGCCACCTGCCACTGGCCGGTCGGCGATCCTTCGAGCCCCGAGTTCTTCTTCTGCGGCGGCAAGGCGCTCGCCGGCCTGCCCTATTGCGCACATCACTCGCGCGTCGCCTATCAGCCGGCTGCCGATCGGCGGAGGCAACCGCAGAAGCCGACGCGGTAAGGGCAGCGAGACACCTCAAGGTGGTCGTCCCTGCGAACGCAGGGACCCATAACCACAGGTGTTCGTGGTTATGCCTGGCGGAGCTCCAGCTCTCTTCAACAGATGACATCGGTGGTTATGGGTCCCCGCGTTCGCGGGGACGACGATGGAGTTTTTGCTACTCCATCACTCCGCCTTCGCGAAGCGATCGTCCAGCGCGTAGCCGGCGCCGCGGACGGTGCGGATCGGGTCCTGTTCGCGGCCGGGATTGAGCAGTTTGCGCAGGCGGCCGATATGCACGTCGACGGTGCGCTCATCGATATAGATGTCGCGGCCCCAGACGCTGTCGAGCAATTGCTCGCGGCTGAAGACGCGGCCGGGATGCTCCAGGAAAAACTCCAGCAGGCGATATTCGGTCGGGCCGAGATCGATCGAGCGGCCCGAACGCGCGACGCGGCGCTTCTCGCGGTCGAGTTCGATGTCGCCATAGGTCAGCACGGTGGCGAGCCGCTCGGGGCTTGCGCGCCGCAACAGGCCCTTCACCCGCGCCAGAAGCTCCGGCACCGAGAACGGCTTGACGATGTAGTCGTCGGCGCCGGTCGCAAGACCCCTGATCCGTTCGCTCTCCTCGCCGCGCGCGGTCAGCATGATGATCGGCAGCTGACGCGTCTCCGGCCGCGCCCGCAGGCGGCGGCACAGTTCGATCCCAGACAGGCCCGGCAGCATCCAGTCGAGCACGACGAGATCGGGCACCCGCTCCTTCAGCCTGGTATCGGCGTCGTCGCCGCGGCCGACGGTTTCGACATCATAGCCTTCGGCGTCGAGGTTGTAGCGCAAGAGCGTGGTCAGCGCTTCCTCGTCCTCGACCACCATGATGCGCGCGCTCATCTTCTATAAGCCTTTTCTGTTTGACGCGTTTTCTTCACGCGAACCGGTCCCCACTTCGCTTGAAAACGCTTTGTCAGTTGTTCGGCACCGTGGTCGCAAACGTCGTCATGTCGCCCTTCGGGCGCTTGTCGACCATCTGCTGGCCCTCGATCATGTAGAACACGGTTTCGGCGATGTTGGTGGCATGATCGCCGATCCGCTCGATGTTCTTGGCGCAGAACATCAGATGGATGCAGAACGAGATGTTGCGCGGATCTTCCATCATGTAGGTGAGCAGTTCGCGGAACAGCGAGGTGCAGATGGCGTCGACTTCCTCGTCGCCCTTCCAGACCGCCATCGCCGCCGGCAGATCGTGCGCCGCGTAGGCGTCCAGCACCGACTTGACCTGCGACAGCACCAGATCGGTCATGTGCTCCAGTCCGCGGATCAGCTTCAGCGGCTGGAAATCGTTCTCCAGCGCGGCGACACGTTTGCCCATGTTCTTGGCGAGGTCGCCGATCCGCTCCAGATCGGTGGCGACGCGCATGGCGCCGACGATCTCGCGCAGGTCGATCGCCATCGGCTGGCGCCGTGCGATGGTCAGCACCGCGCGTTCCTCGATCGCATGCTGCAGGCGGTCGATCTCGACGTCGGCAGCGACGACGCGCTTGCCGAGGGCTATGTCGCGGCGGATCAGCGCGTCGACGGATTCGGTGATCATGCGTTCGACCAGGCCGCCCATTTCGGCGACCAGCCGGGTCAGTTCCTGAAGGTCGCTGTCGAACGCCTTCGCGGTATGTTCTGAAGCCATGTCAATCTCCTCGCGGCGCGCGTTTAGCCAAACCGGCCGGTGATGTAATCCTGGGTACGTCGATCGCTCGGCGAGGTGAAGATCTTGTTGGTGTCGTCGAACTCGATCAATTCGCCGAGATACATGAACGCGGTCTTGTCCGAGACGCGCGCCGCCTGCTGCATGTTATGGGTGACGATGGCGATGGTGTAGTCCTCCGCCAGTTCCTGGATCAGCTCTTCGACCTTGGCGGTCGAGATCGGGTCCAGCGCCGAGCAGGGCTCGTCGAACAGGATCACCTCGGGCCGCACTGCGACGGTGCGGGCGATGCAAAGCCGCTGCTGCTGGCCGCCGGACAGCGAGAGGCCGCTTGCATTGAGCTTGTCCTTGACCTCGTTCCACAGCGCGCCGCCGCGCAGCGCCTTCTCGACCCGGCCGTCCATCTCCGACTTGGAAATCTTCTCGTAGAGGCGGATGCCGAAGGCGATGTTTTCGTAGATCGTCATCGGAAACGGCGTCGGCTTCTGGAACACCATGCCGACGCGGGCGCGCAGCAGGTTGAGGTCGAGCTTGGGGTCGAGAATGTTGGTCTGGTCGAGCATCAGCTGGCCGGTCGCGCGCTGGCCGGGATAGAGGTCGTACATCCGGTTGAAGATCCGCAGCAGGGTGGACTTGCCGCAGCCGGACGGGCCGATGAAGGCCGTGACGCGATTGGTACCGAGCGTCAGGTTGATGTTCTTCAACGCATGGTGCTCGCCATAATAGAAGTTCAGGCCGCGCGCCGTCACTTTCGGCGCCGCTTCCGGCAAGGTCACCGGGACCGAGGGTCCGCTCGCGTTACTTACGGATACAGAGAGTTCGGTCATTTGGATGTCCTCTCGGCGCCAAGGATGCGCGCGCCAACGTTAAGGGCAAGTACGGTGAGCGTGATCAGCAGGGCGCCGGCCCAGGCGAGCTGCTTCCAGTAGGCGTAGGGGCTCTGGACGAAGTTGTTGATGGTGACCGGCAGGTTCGCCATCGTCCTGGTCATGTCTAGGCTGAAGAACTGGTTGGAGAGCGCGGTGAACAGCAGCGGCGCGGTCTCACCGGCGACGCGGGCGGTCGCCAGCAGCACGCCGGTGATGAGGCCGGCGCGCGCCGCGCGATAGGCGATCCGCCGGATCACCAGCGAGCGCGGCATGCCGAGCGCGGACGCTGCCTCGCGCAGCGGATTGGGCACCAGCCCCAGCATGTCCTCGGTGGTGCGGACCACCACGGGGATCACGATCACGGCGAGCGCCAGACAGCCGGCGAAGGCCGAGAAGCCGCCCATCGGCACCACGATGGCGCCGTAGATGAACAGGCCGATGATGATCGACGGCGCGCTCAGCAGAATATCGTTGATGAAGCGGATCACCGAGGTGAGCTTGTCGTGCTTGCCGTATTCGGCCAGGTACGTGCCGGCGAACAGGCCGAGCGGCGCGCCGATGCCGACGCCGATCGCGGTCATCATGATCGAGCCGACGATGGCGTTGCGCAGTCCGCCGTCGGTCGAACCCGGCGGCGGCGTATCCTGGGTGAAGACGGCGAGATTGATGCCGCTAAGACCGTTGTAGAACAGCGTGAACAGGATCAGCGCGAGCCAGGTGACGCCGAACACCGCGGCGCCCAGGCACAGGAACTTGACGATGATATTGTTGCGGCGGCGGGCGACGTAAATCGGATTCATGTCAGTTGCCCGCCTTCTTTTCCAGCCGCATCAGCATCAGCCGCGCGGCGGCGAGAACGAAGAAGGTCAGCACGAACAGCAGCAGGCCGAGCAGGATCAGGCCGGACTGGTGCAGGCCGTCGCTCTCGGCGAATTCGCTAGCGATCGCCGCCGAGATCGTGGTGCCCGGCGCAAAGATCGAGGACTGGATCTTGAACGAGTTGCCGATGATGAAGGTGACCGCCATGGTCTCGCCGAGCGCGCGGCCGAGCGCCAGCATGATGCCGCCGATGACGCCGACGCGGGTGTAGGGGATGACGACGTTGCGGACGACTTCCCAGGTAGTGCAGCCGACGCCGTAGGCGGCCTCCTTCAGGACCGGCGGCACCGTCTTGAAGACGTCGACCGAGATCGCGGTGATGAAGGGCAGCACCATGATGGCGAGGATCAGCGAGGCGTTGAACAGGCTGAGATAGGACGGGGGACCGGCGAAGATCGTGCCCAGCACGGGGACGCCGTCGAAGATGCTGATCATGAACGGCTGGAACGTGTTGGCCAGGAACGGGCCCAGCACGAAGAAGCCCCACATGCCGTAGATGATCGAGGGAATGCCGGCGAGCAGTTCGACGGCGATGCCGATCGGGCGGCGCAGCCAGATCGGGCAGATCTCGGTGAGAAACACCGCAATCCCGAGGCCGACCGGAATGGCGATCATCATCGCGATCACGGAGGTGACCAGCGTGCCGTAGACCGGACCGAGCGCGCCCAGCACCGGCGGATCGGCCGACGGCGCCCAGCGCTGCGTCCACAGGAAGGCCGCGCCATATTCCCGCATCGCCGGCCACGCGCCGACGATCAGCGACAGGATGATGCCGCCGAGGATCAGGAGCACCGAGATCGCGCAGGCGCGGGTGATCCAGTAGAATGTGACATCGCCAAGCTTGAAGGCGCTGAGGGCCCGCGCTCGATCGTAGGGTCCGGCAGCTTCCATCACGTCGCTCTGAACCGCCATTTCTGCCACGCTAATTCCCCTGTACTTTTACTTGATCCTGCCTGATCCGTCCTGCCCCGGATGCGGCGCAACGCGGTAGCGGGGCGCCGCCAGGCCGGGGCCCATCTTTTGGGTAACGCGTTCTTGCCGACGCGTGGGTCCCGGCTCTGCGGTGCAGCGCGGCCAGCGCCGCTCCGCGTCCGGGACGCGAGATCTCAGCTCTTGATCTCGGCGGTCCAGGTCTTCTCGATCAGCTTGACGACCGATTCCGGCATCGGGATGTAGTCGAGTTCTTCGGCCATCTTGCCGCCCTTCTCGAACGACCACTTGAAGAACTTGATGGCTTCCTGCGCGGCGGCCTTGTCGGTCGCAGACTTGTGCATCAGGATGAAGGTCGCCGCCGTGATCGGCCAGGACGCGTCGCCGGGCTGGTCGGTGAGGATCACGTAGTAGCCGGGCGCCTTGGCCCAGTCGGCGTTCGAGGCGGCTGCCTGGAAGGATTCCATGGTCGGCTGCACGGTCTTGCCGGCCTTGTTGATCATCGCGGTGTGGGTCAGCTTGTTCTGCTTGGCGTAGGCGTATTCGACGTAACCGATCGCGTTCCTGGTCTGGCCGATGTTGCCGGCGACGCCTTCATTGCCCTTGGCACCGACGCCAACCGGCCATTCGACCGCGGTGCCGGTACCGACCTTGGTCTTCCATTCCGCGTTCGACTTGGCGAGGTAGTCGGTGAAGTTGAAGGTGGTGCCCGAACCGTCGGAGCGGCGGACCACGGTGATGGCGTCCGCCGGCAGCTTCAGCTTCGGATTGAGCTTGGCGATCGCGGCATCGTCCCACTTCTTGATCTTGCCGAGATAGATGTCGCCGAGCACTTCGCCCGACAGCACCAGCTCACCCGGCTTGATGCCTTCGAGGTTCACGACCGGCACGATCGCGCCCATCACCATCGGCCACTGAACCAGGCCGTCCTTTTCGAGCTGCTCGGCCTTCAGCGGCGCGTCGGTGGCGCCGAACGTCACGGTCTTGGCCTGGATCTGCTTGATGCCGGCACCGGAACCGATCGACTGGTAGTTGAGGCCGTTGCCGGTCTCCTTCTTGTAGGCGTCTGCCCACTTGGAATAAATCGGGAACGGGAACGTGGCGCCCGCGCCGGTGATGTCGGCAGCGAAGGCCGACGTCGACGCGGCGACCAGGCCGGCGGCGACGATGGTCTTGATGAAATTCATGGTTGGTCTCCATCTGATGAGCGAAGCGCCGGTGCGCCCGATCGCGCTCACACCGCCCGTTTAGGTGCGGTCGATAGAGCTTTTACGAAGGTTGGATGACAGTTGGATGACGCAACCAAGCAATTGAAATCGCTAAGATTTACTCGGATGCGGGAGGTTTTGCCTGGGGAAAACAGGCGGTAAAGGTCGCCCCTTTCCTGAACACGCTTTCGATCAGCAGGCGGCCGCGATGGCGGTTAAGAATATGTTTCACCAGGGATAAACCGAGGCCGGTTCCACCCTGCGCGCGGCTGTCGCCGACATCGACCCGGTAGAACCGCTCGGTCAGTCGCGGCAGGTGTTCCGGGGCGATGCCGGGGCCGAAATCCCTGACCATGACCCGGACTTCCGGGGCGCCCTCGCCCGAGGTGGCCCGGACCAGGGAAACAATCACCCGCCCGCCGGACGCGCCATATTTGAGGCCGTTCTCGATCAGGTTTTCGAATAGCCGCAGCAGCTCCTCGCGATCGCCCGCTATCGTCACCGGCGTCTCCGGCAGCTCGATTTCGATGGCTACTTGACGCTCCCGGGCCAGCGGCTCGAGCCCGTCGGCGACCTGGCGCAGGATCGGAACGATGTCGACGGACGCATCGGGGCGGACATGGGCCGACAATTCGACCCGCGACAGCGACAAGAGATCGTCGATCAGCCGCGCCATCCGCGTCGCCTGCGTATGCATGATGCTGAGGAAGCGCTCACGCGCCTTGGCGTCCTCCCTGGCCGGGCCCTGCAGCGTATCGATGAAGCCCGACAGCGCGGCAAGCGGCGTGCGCAGCTCGTGGCTGGCGTTGGCGACGAAATCGGCGCGCATCTCCTCGACCCGGCGCAGCGGCGTCTGGTCGTGGAACGTCATCAACATGCACTTCTCCGTGCCGCCGAACAGCGTCGGCACCGGAACCGGGGTGATGATGAGTTCCATCCATCGATCGACCGGCACCTGGTCGAGATAGGTTGCGCGGCGCGGCTCGCTGGTCGCGATCGCCTCACGCAACGCGGTGATGATTTCAGGCGAGCGCAGCGCAAACTGCGCCAGCTCGTTCTTGCGCAGCGCGGGCGCGAGCTGGGCGGCAGCAGCGTTGAGGTGGATGACGCGACCGGCGCGATCGAGCAGCACGGCCGGATCCGGCATGCCGGCCACGACGGCGCTGACGGCCGCGGACTCGACCGGGCTGACGGCGCGGACATCCTCGCGGGAGGCGACCGCGTTGTGCAGACGCCACGGCACCAGGGCTGCGGCCGCAATGCAGATGAAGACCGCAACCGCGCGGGCCGGCGAGAGATCGGCCAATACCACCAGCGCGGAGAGCGCGAGCCCGGCGGCGATCAGGATGATCGCCGAATGCCGCAGCCGGTCCGGCCACGGGGCAAAGAAAGAGGAAGAACTGGAATCGTCTATCGCCATCGCGCCGGCTTCTTCCCTCGGTTTAACGGGTGTCTCCTGGCTGTGCTGGAACACCTCGGGGCCGTGTCGTCAGGCGCCGGTGTCTCCACGCTCGCGCACATAGACCGCCTCGTGTCTTGGCTCGGCGTCGGAACCGGGCTTTAGCCGGCGCTGGCGCTTGATTCGCGCGCCAAGGATAATTTCCCGAAACGTCAGTAAGATTACAGATATGACAAAAGGCACAATATAATAGAGGAGCCGGAACAGCAGCATCCCCGCCAGCAGTTCTTCCCGGTCCATCTGCCACAGGCCCACCAGCATGGCGGCGTCGAACACGCCAAGCCCGCCGGGCGAGTGGCTGGCGAAGCCCAATAGCGTCGCCGAGACGAAAATGACCGCGACGACGACAAAGCCGAGATTGGGCTCGTCCGGCACCAGCACGTACATGGCCAGCGCGCAAAAGCCGAGGTCGACGATGCCGATGGCGATCTGCAGCAGCGTCAGCGGGCCGCCCGGCAGCGTGACGCTCCAGGGCCCGCGCCCGACGCTGCGCGGCTGGGTCCAGACCCAGGCGACGTATCCGATCAGCCCGATAATGATGCCGAACGCCGCCAGGCGGTTGAGCCACGCCGGCAATTGATCGATCGAGGCGGCGGCCTCCGGATGATAGGCGATGCCCAATCCCAGGACCGCGGCATTGCCGAGCCAGAAGGTAAGCCCGGCGAGGAAGCAGATCTTGGCGACATCGATCGCGTTCAGGCCCCAGGCAGAATAGATCCGGTAGCGCACGGCGCCACCGGTGAAGACGCTGGCGCCGACATTGTGACCGATCGAATAGGAGGTGAAGGCCGCCAGTGCGTTGACCCGGTAGGGAATGTGGCGGTGGCCGATGGTGCGGACCGCAAACCAGTCATAGAAAGTCAGCGTGAAATAACCGGCCGCCACGAACAGGGCCGCCAGCCCGATCTGGCGTGGCTCGGTGCTCTTGATGGCATCGATCACCTCGCCGGAGTCGATACCGCGGAGCATGTGATACAGTACGTAGCACGCGACGGCGATGACCGTGACACTGATCACAACCCCGAGCTTATGCAGGACCTGCTTCTGGCGCAGAAACGAGATCGCCCTGCGTATTGCTTCCAGCATCTAGACCTCGAAATGCGATCCGACAGCGACGGCATCGGTACGAACCCCGCCAGCGCCACCCTGCTCCCTAGCCTCTCTGGTAGCGCGTTTTGAGCCGGAGTGGAATTCGCCTGACGACAATAAAACGCGCTTCTTCAACCTATTAGATGACAGCGGGAGTACAGTTTTGCTGCAAATCCGCGCACCGGCAGCGGTTCCGGGGCCTCGGCGACCAGCCAACAACCCAACCACGAACCCGTGATCACGGAAGGTGTGCGCGGACCGGGCCATGGATGCGATCATGCTACCGGCGTGCTGCGTGAAACCACCCAGGCGCGCAACCATGATCCGACCGCACAACCGCAGAGATAAAGTGCGAACATGATCAGGCCCAGGTCGAGCCAGTAGCCGAAGCGGCCGGGTACGACTCGCGCGACCGCAGCCGCCACGACCGCCGCCGCCAGCGCCACCAGCCACCACTGCAATTTCCTCGAGACGCCGTCGCCGTGCTGAACGACGGATATCCAGCCCATGGCAAAACCGAGCAGCAGCGATGCCAGCAGCCAGCCCCAGTAGAATGTCGTCAGATAGGCCATGCTACTTCACCACGAAATCGATGCGGCGGTTCTGCGCCTTGCCCTCGTCGGAATCGTTGCTTGCGACCGGCTGCGTCTCGCCGTAGCCGACCGCGCTGAACCTGGTCGCCGGCAGTCCGGCCCTGACCAGGTAGTCGGCGACGGCCTTCGCGCGCCTCTCGGACAATTCCTGATTGGCCGCGTCGTCGCCATCGCTGTCGGTATGTCCGGCGATCTCGATATTGGCGTTCGGACACCGCAACGCGGTTTCGATCAGGCGGTCGAGCAGGCCCGCGGAATCCGCAACGATGTCGGCCCTGCCGGATTCGAAGCGGATCCTGGCCTTGCCGAGCAGATCGGCAAATAATTGCTGGCAGACCGTAGCGTCCACCGGCGCCGCGGGCGGCTTGACCGAGATTTCCGGCTTGAACTGCCAGCCCTGGGGAAAGTCCTTGCCGAGGCCGGCGCGGATCTGAACGGCGGCAGTTTCGTAGAGCGCATCGCCCGACAGCTTTACTTCCCGGTCCGAGACGACCAGCGTACCGGTCGACAGCCGGGACAGCGCGCCGAGCGCAGGCACCACCGCGTTGGCAAAGCCCGCCGGCGCACCGACGCTGGGCTTGAGATTGTCGACGACCTTTTCCCTGAAGAACTTGCGCCCCGCCGCCGCCACCAGCGCGGCATGCGCATTGTTGTCGGGCACGTTACCCGTCAGCGTCACCGTCACCGCGACCGGATCCTTGTAGGCCTGGAAGATGTAGGGCGGCGCCTTGACGTCATTGGCGGCGACCGAATAGCCCTCCGGAAGGTTTTTCAGCGCGGCGGCGATGGCTTCCCTGCCGCCGAGTTCGCGCGCCATGCCGGACAGGCTGACCTTGGTGTCCGACAGCGTGATCTTGCCGTCCTTCAGCCTGGCGATCTGGTCGAGCAGCAGCAGCGCGGCGTTGTCAAAGCGCGACGGCGCGCCACGCGCCAGCGTCGTCCTGTCGACGACCTCGACACCGCCGAGATTGGCGCGCGCCGCTTCCAGCAGCTTGCCCTTGCTCGCGGGCAGCGGCGAACTGCCCGACAGCGTCACCCGCACGACGTCGCGTTCGGCCGACCAGACAAACGGCTTGGCTTCGGGAACGAGGCGGGTTTCGTCGTTGACCAGCCGCACGCCGGGCACAGTTTCGACCGACGCCACCGCTCCGGTGCGGCCATCTTCCGAAAACGCTTCGGCAGCGAGCGTCACGTCGCGGCCGGCAACCGAGATTCGCCGTTTGTCGAGGATGGTATCCTTGAGCGAAGCCGTCGAACGCTGCGCCAGATCGGCTTCCAGAGGCTCAGTGCTGGTCCAGGCCGCGATGGCCCAAAAGATGACCAGAGGAACGACGCCCGGCCACCATTTTCTACTCCACCTGAAAAGTCCGTGCATTCTAGGTCTCGCGGGGTCTGAAACAGAGAGAAAACAAACCCTTGCAGGGCTGTCAAACCCGAAATGACACGGAAATGGAACGCCACGGATATTTGTCCGGCTAACAGTTTCTTCAGCGGTCCGCCGCTAGTTTCCACGGGCAATGCAACAGGGCCGCCGCGCACGTCAATGAAACTGCTCCGCAACACCGTTATTCGTGCCGGACTGGAGGCGCTTTACTTTTCCGGCGCGCATTTCCTGCTGCGACCAATCTTCGCAGGTGTCGGCGCCATCTTCATGCTGCACCATGTGCGCCCCCGGCGTGAGGGGGAGTTTCAGCCGAACCATCATCTGGAGGTTGAGCCGGAGTTCTTGCGCGCCGTGCTGGCGCATCTTCGCGCCCTCGATGTCGATCTCGTCACCATGGACGAGGTCCATCAGAGACTCTCCGAACGCAATTTCGAACGGCGCTTCGCCTGCTTCACCCTCGACGACGGCTATCGCGACAACCGCGATTTCGCTCTGCCGGTGATGCGTGAATTTGACGCGCCCCTGACCGCCTATGTCGCAAGCGATTTCGCCGAAGGCACCGGTCGGCTGTGGTGGATCGGGCTCGAGCGGGTCATCGACAAGGCTCTCTCGATCGAGGTCCCGATCGGCGGCGTGCCGACCAGCCTCGATACCTCGACGCCGGCAGCCAAGCAGGCCGCCTTCGACCGGGTCCACGAATGGCTGCGCACCCTCCCTGATGACCACGACCTGCAACGCGAAGTCTCCGCGCTCTGTTCGCGCCATGGCGTCGACGAGACCACCCTCGCCCGCGACTTCTGCATGTCCTGGGACGAACTGAGGGCGTTCGCCGACGATCCGCTGGTGACCGTCGGTGCGCATACGATCACGCATTGCAATCTGGCGAGACAAAGCAAAGAGACCGCTACGTTCGAACTGACCGAGAGCCGCGCCCGGATCGAGGCGGCGCTGCAGCGGCCGGTGCACCACCTCGCCTATCCCTATGGCGACCGGATCGCCGCCGGCCCGCGCGAATTCAAGCTGGCAAAGGCCGCCGGCTTCAAGACCGCGGTGACGACGCGGCCGGGCATGATCTTCCCGGAAAGCGCCGATCACCTGACGGCGCTGCAGCGCGTCTCCCTCAACGGCAACTACCAGGACGCGCGGATGATCCCGGTCCTGACCTCCGGCACCGCCACCGCGGTGTGGAACGGCTTTCGCCGCATCGACGCGGCGTAGTCGTTTTGGCTGCTTAGATGTCGTCCCTGCGAACGCATGCGTTCGCAGGGACGACAACGACTGGTGTCCTTGACTCACACCGCTCCCCCGCCCAAAACCTGCGGCAACACAATGGAGGAGCGCATGTTCAAGGATCTGTTTTCGCTGAAAGGCCGGGTCGCAGTCGTGACCGGCGGGTCGCGTGGCATCGGCAAGATGATCGCTGCCGGCTTTCTCGCGCAGGGCGCGGCGAGGGTCTACATCACGGCGCGCAAGGCGGGCCCTTGCGAGGCCACTGCGAAGGAACTCTCGGCCGCCTATGACGGCGAATGCATCGCGCTGCCGATCGACATTTCGACGGTCGAAGGCTGCGACAAGCTGGCCGCCGAAATGATCAGGCTGGAGCCGAAGCTCGATATCCTCGTCAACAATGCCGGCGCTGCATGGGGCGCGGAGTTCGACGAATTCCCCGAAAGCGGCTGGGACAAGGTCATGGACCTCAACGTCAAGTCGGTGTTCTTCCTGACCAAGGCGCTCGCAAAGCCGCTGCGCGCGGCAGCGAGCCGAGACCGGCCCGCCAAGGTGATCAACATCGCCTCCGTGGACGGCATCTTCGTCAACCCCGGAGAGACCTATTCCTACGCCGCGAGCAAGGCCGCCGTGATCCACCTGACGCGGCGCATGGCTACCAGGCTGATCAAGGACAGCATCAACGTCACCGCGATCGCGCCGGGCGCGTTCTCGTCGGACATGAACCGGGCCGCGCGCGACCACTCGGACGAAGTCGCCAAGCGCATTCCGTCGCAGCGCATCGGAACCGATGAGGATATGGCGGGGATTGCGATCTACCTCGCCTCGCGTGCGGGCGACTACGTCGTCGGCAACACCATCGCGGTGGATGGCGGCGTGGTGTATGCGAACGCGGGGCTGGAGATCGCGGGGTAAAGGCGCGAACGCCTCAGTCGTCATACCCCGCGAAGGCGGGGTATCCAGTACGCCGCGGCTTGAATTGGCTGGCACCAGCGTTTCTACAATTAACGCTGGTGCTTACTGGATCACCCGCCCAGTGCGCAATTGCGCACAAGGCGGGTGACGACAGTTTACATTGAAGGCGCGAGTTAAGCTCCCCTCACGTCTCGATCTTCACATACTCGAAATCGCCGGGCTTGTTGTCGATGCCGACTTTCGGCGGCGAGATCCAACCGGCGTAGGCGCCGGCTTCGGTGACCGGCTTCATCAGCGAAGCGATGAAGTCGCCGTCGTCGGTTGACGGCAGCCATTCGCTCTTGCGGGCGTTCCAAGTGGCGTCGTCGATCAGCACGCCCTCGGGCGTCGCGTGCACATCCCTAAACTCGCCGATCTGGCGGTGGAACGCGACGTTCGGCAGCGTCAGCTTGTACTGGTAGCCCGCGGTCGAAATCACCTTGTTCCAGCGCAGCATGCCCTTGACGCAGTCCTGCGTGTAGTCGTCGCGCAGCCGCATGTTGAGCGCGGTCAGCGCCGGCTCGTCGACGCGCTTGATCACGCCGTCGACCAGCTTGAGCACCGGATAGGTCGAGTTCTTGAGCTGGTGGTCGTCGTCGATCTGGGTCTCGCGGTAGCGGCCCTTGATGCCGGCATTGAAGGCGTTGGCGGCGTTGGTCGAGACCTCCGAACCAAACAGATCAAGCGACAGCGAATAATGCAGATGCAGCTTCTTCTGGATGGTCGGCAGGTCGATCACGCCGAGCGCGCGCACTTTTGCGATATCGGTGGGATCGGTGATGCCGGCTTCCTTCATCGCCTCGCAGGTCCGCTGCACGACGCGGCTGATGCCGGTCTCGCCGACGAACATGTGATGCGCCTCTTCGGTCAGCATGAAGCGGCAGGTGCGCGACAGCGGATCGAAACCGGATTGCGCCAGCGAATGCAGCTGCATCTTGCCGTCGCGGTCGGTGAAGTAGGTGAACATGAAGAACCCCAGCCAATCGGGCGTCGGCTCGTTGAAGGCGCCGAGGATGCGCGGATTGTCGGCGTCGCCGGAACGCCGCGTGAGCAGCGCGTCGGCCCCCGCGCGGCCGTCACGGCCGAAGTAGCGATGCAGCAGGTACACCATCGCCCACAGATGGCGGCCCTCCTCCACGTTGACCTGGAACAGGTTGCGCAGGTCGTACAGCGACGGACACGTAAGCCCCAGGTGGCGCTGCTGCTCGACGGACGCGGGCTCGGTGTCGCCTTGCGTGACGATGATGCGGCGAAGGTTCGCGCGGTGCTCGCCCGGCA
>DATCXE010000722.1:0-3780 GCA_036565985.1 Bradyrhizobium sp. | reverse complement strand
GCAATCGCTTCGCTGGTTGCATCCGGCAAGATGAGCGCTGCAGACGCCGCCTTTCCGATTCTTGCCGGGCTTTCGACCAATACGATCAGCAAGATCATTTTCGCCTGGAGCAGCGGAGGCCGGCCGTTCGCGTTGCGCCTGATACCGGGCTTGCTTCTGGTTGCAGGCGCGGCGTGGGCCGGTGCGCTGCTGGTGTAGAGGCCTTGCCTGTCGCTCAGACCCGGAAATGCTTGCTCAGCTTCAGGCCCTGGGCCTGATAGTTCGAGCCGATGCGCTGGCCGTACATGGCCTGGGGCCGCGACAGCATTTTCTCGTAGACCAGCCGGCCGACGATCTGGCCATGCTCGAGGATGAACGGCACCTCGCGCGACCGCACTTCGAGCACGGCGCGCGCGCCCTGCCCGCCGGCGCCGGCGTAACCGAATCCGGGATCGAAGAATCCGGCATAGTGCACGCGGAATTCGCCGACCAGCGGATCGAACGGCACCATCTCCGCGGCGTAGTCCGGCGGCACCTGCACCGCTTCCTTGGAGGCCAGGATATAGAACTCGCCGGGATCGAGGATCAGGCTGCCGTCCGGTCGAGCCGGGATCGGCTCCCAGAATTCATCGACCGCATAGCCGGCGCGGCGGTCGATATCGACGACACCCGTGTGGCGCTTGGCGCGGTAGCCGACGAAGCCCTTGGCTTTCCCGCCGGACAGGTCCACGGACAGCGCCACGCCATTGGCGAGATCCGCGTCGTCGATGTCGACCAGCCGTTCGGCGTCGTGCAGCGCGTCGAGTTCATCGGCATTGAGGATGGCGTCACCGGTGCGGAAGCGCACCTGCGAGAGCCGCGAGCCCTCGCGCAGCAGCACCGGAAATGTCTTCGGGCTGATCTCGGCATAGAGCGGGCCGTGATAGCCCGCGCCGATCATGTCGAAGCGGCGGGTGCCGTCGGCGATGACGCGGGTGAAGACGTCGAGCCGCCCGGTCGAGCTCTTGGGGTTGGCCGCCGCCACGATCTGCGGCGGCAGCGCCAGGCTCTCCAGCAGCGGCACGATGTAGACGCAGTTGGTCTCCAGCACCGCGCCGTCGGAGAGGTTGATTTCGTGCAGCTTCAGCTCGTCGATGCGCTCGGCGACGGTTGCGTCCGGGCCGGGCAGGAAACTCGCCCGCACCCGGTAGGCGATATCGCCGAGGCGCAAATCGAGGCTGGCCGGCTGGATCTGGCTTTCGACAAACGGATAGGCCGGCAGAATGAGCCCCGCATCCGCCATCGCCGCGATCATGCGGTCGGGCAGAATTCCGTTGGCGTCGGGCGGAAGCGTGAACGACACGGCGCGGTCCTCTGAGGGGGCCCTTTCGGGTGCCAAAATAGCATCCAAACTCCATCAATATGGGCATTTACGGGTTATCCGATGGCCGCCTTGACTGAAAGGGCGCAAGCGAATATCAGCATGACTTATCCCGTGGTGATTTGAGCCGGCCGGCTTGCAGCCACGTTAAATAAGTCGCTAAACAGGCCGGGGACACGTGTGATCCCGGCCTGTGGAAATTTTTCCAGGCCGGTTTTTTGTGACCATTTTCAGTGGTGGTCACGACGGAGGTCACATGTCTGAGGCTAAAGCTACCGCCCGCTATCGTCCCGAAACCCGGCTGGTTCATTCCGGCGCCCTGCGCTCGCAGTTCGGGGAAACGTCCGAAGCGCTGTTCCTGACACAGGGCTTCGTCTACGACAGCGCCGAGCAATGCGAGGCGCGGTTCAAGGGCGAGGAGCCCGGCTTTCTCTATTCGCGCTTTTCCAACCCCAACATCTCGATGTTCGAACGCCGCATGATCGAACTCGAAGGCGCCGGAGCCGGGCGCGCGACGGCCACCGGCATGGCCGCAGTGACGACCGCGATCCTGGCGCCGCTGAAGGCCGGCGACCACGTGGTGGCGGCGAAGGCGATGTTCGGCTCCTGCCGCTACGTGGTGGAGGACCTGCTGCCGCGCTACGGCATCCAGTCCACCCTCGTCGACGGCCTCGACCTCGAGCAGTGGCGCAAGGCGATGCGGCCCAACACGAAGACCTGCTTCCTGGAGAGCCCGACCAACCCGACGCTCGACGTGATGGATATTTCGGCGATCGCCGAGATCGCCCACCAGGCCGGCGCGCGGCTGATCGTGGACAATGTGTTTGCAACCCCGATCTGGCAAAGCCCGCTGTCGCTCGGCGCCGACGTCGTGGTCTATTCTGCGACCAAGCACATCGACGGCCAGGGCCGCTGTCTCGGCGGCATCATCCTGTCGTCGGAAGCCTTCATCGCCGAACACATCCATAATTTCATGCGCCAGACCGGTCCGTCGATATCGCCGTTCAACGCCTGGGTGCTGCTGAAGGGACTGGAGACGCTGGCGGTGCGCGTTCGCGCCCAGACCGACACCGCGGCCAAGATCGCGGACGCCCTCGCCAGCCATCCGAAAGTCTCGCGGCTGATCTATCCCGGCCGAGCGGATCATCCGCAGGCGGCTGTGGTGAAGAAGCAGATGCGCGCCGGCTCGACCCTGATCGGCTTCGAGGTCAAGGGCGGCAAGCAGGCCGCGTTCCGCTGCCTCAACGCGCTGCAGATCTCGCGGATCTCGAACAATCTCGGCGACGCCAAGAGCCTCGTCACGCATCCGGCGACGACGACGCATCAACGGCTGACACCGGAGGCGCGGGCCGAACTCGGCATCAGCGAGGGCTTCATTCGCTTCTCGGCCGGGCTCGAGCATGCGGATGATCTGATCGAGGATTTCGCGCAGGCGCTGGAGAAGGCGTGAGATAGTTGCACACGTAGCCACACAACAGGTGTCGTCCCTGCGAACGCAGGAACCCATAACCGCAGGACGTTGTGAGTTAGGCAAGGCGTCGACGACTGCCTTTCGCCTGCACGGCCGCGGCGTATGGGTCCCTGCGTTCGCATGCGTTCGCAGGGACGACGGCGCAAATTCGGCTCACATCGGCCTATACGCCCGCACGTCGGACGGCACGTTGACGCCGAGCTTGATCTGGCCGACCGACCTGATGATGTCGTCGCCAAGCAGTTGCGCGAAGCAGGCGTAGCCCCAGTCGCTCATGTGCAGGCCGTCGGCGATCACGAAATTCTCGATCGGGATCGACTGCTTCTCGTGCCAGTCCTTCATCACGGCGAAGCGCGGAAACACGCCGACCTTGCGAAGCTCGGCGACCTTGTTGAGCAGGTTCATCATCTTGCCGGCGCTTTCGGCGTGTTCGTTGACCCGCGGCGAATATTGCGGGTCGATCAGCACGACATCGGCGCCCGCCGCCTGAATGCGCGTGATGCCTTCCTCGACGAGCCTGGCGGTCTCGCCCGGATCGAGGTTGCGCAGCACCGCGTTGGTGCCGACCTGCCAGATCACCAGGTCCGGATGCATGTCGATGACGGAGGTCTGCAGCCGCTTCATCATTTCGGGGGCGTCCTCGCCGCCCTGGCCGCGGTTGATGATGGTGATGTCAGCGGTCGGATACTGCCCGTGCAGTTGCGCGGCAAGCCGGTTCGGATAGTTGAATTCCGGCGAGGTCGCGCCGAAACCGGCGGTCGATGACGACCCGAAGGCGATGATCACCACCGGCTGGCCTGAGGCGAGCTTCCCCGCGACGTGCGGCAACGACCCCATCGATTTGGAGCCGCCCTTCGGCGGCAGGCAGGGCACGCGGCTGAAAATGTCGCCGGCCGATCTGGCGACTTCCCTGACCTTGTCGATGGCTCTGCCGGCAACGCCCTTTTGCGCCGTCGGATTGACGGCAGCC
>DATCXE010000716.1:0-2057 GCA_036565985.1 Bradyrhizobium sp. | reverse complement strand
CACGCGCAGCGTGTCGTACGGGAGCCGGTAGCGGCCGGAGTCCGTCTCGCGACCCCAGATCGCCAGCACGACGCTGGCGGGAACGCCGAAACGCTTTTCGATTTCGCTCAACGCCGCACGATGCTTCTGCATCAGCTTCTGCCCTTCGACCGCCAGCCGCGCGATCGAGGCCTCCTTTACATAATCGGCCGGCACCTGCACGAACTCGGCCTGCGACGGCGCACCGGTCGCGGGGCGGCCGGGCAGCAAAAGGTCCGGCAGCTTGTAGTCAGGCTCCAGCCCGCGGGTCTCGGCATCGAACGTCGCGCGCGACACACCGGCCGCCTGCGCTTCCGGCCACAGCGAGGCGATGAACTGGGTGAAGGCGGCGTCGGCGGCGTGCACCGGGCGCACGGCGCCCGGCGTCATCGCTGCCAGTATCAGAACCGCGGCTATCAACCTCTGTCGCAAACCGGAATCCTGTCGATCGATACGTCGCCCATCAATGCGAAGCGGCGTGTTTGGCCTGTTCCATGGAGTCATTCGACAACTTGTCGACATAGGCTATGCCGATCGCCGACAGAATGAAAACCGTATGAATGATTGTCTGCCACATCACGCCGGACTCGGTGTAGTTGCTCTTGCCCGACGCCAGGTTGCCGGCCTCGATGAAGGTGCGCAGCAGGTGGATCGACGAGATGCCGATGATCGCCATCGCCAGCTTGATCTTGAGCACGCTGGCGTTGACATGGCTGAGCCATTCCGGCTGATCGGGATGTCCTTCCAGATTGAGACGGGAGACGAACGTCTCGTAACCGCCGACGATGACCATCACCAGCAGGTTGGAAATCATCACCACGTCGATCAGGCCCAGCACCAGCAGCATGATCTGCTGCTCGCTGAAATCAAAGGCGTGCGCGAACAGGTGCCACAGTTCCTTCAGGAACAGCACGACATAGACGCCCTGCGCGACGATCAGGCCGATATAAAGCGGCAGTTGCAGCCAGCGCGAACTGAAGATCAGCAGCGGTATCGGTCGCAATGCCTTCCGCTGGGATTGGGGCGGCAAGGGCGTTTCGGGAGTAAAGGACATCAGAAAAGGCTCGCTGCAGGATTGGATCGCGGAATGACGCCTATAACTACGAACTGTGTCACTGCGATGTGAAGCGACAACTGGCCGCAGCGTCTAGCAGCGGCCACCGCGCAAACGCCGCTATTCGCTCAACGCGTCAGCTTCTTGTACTTTACCCGGTGTGGAATAATCGAATCCTGTCCCAGCCGCCGCATCTTGTCCTTTTCGTAGTCCTGGAAGTTGCCTTCGAACCATTCGACATGGCTGTCGTCTTCGAAGGCCAGGATGTGGGTGGCGATGCGGTCGAGGAACCAGCGATCGTGGCTGATGATGACGGCGCAGCCGGCGAAATCCTCCAGCGCCTCTTCCAGCGCGCGCAGCGTATCGACGTCGAGGTCGTTGGTCGGTTCGTCGAGCAGCAGCACGTTGGCGCCGGATTTCAGCATCTTGGCGAGATGCACGCGGTTGCGCTCGCCGCCTGACAGCGCGCCGACCTTCTTCTGCTGGTCGGCACCCTTGAAGTTGAAGGACGAGCAGTAGCCGCGCGAATTGACTTCACGCTTGCCGAGCAGGATCAGTTCGTTGCCGCCGGAAATCTCTTCCCAGACAGTCTTCTTGCCGTCCAGATCGTCGCGCGACTGGTCGACGTAACCGAGATGCACGCTTTCGCCGACGGTGATCGAGCCCTTGTCCGGCTTTTCCTGCCCGGTGATCATGCGGAACAGTGTGGTCTTGCCGGCGCCGTTGGGGCCGATCACACCAACGATGCCGCCCGGCGGAAGCTTGAAGGTGAGATCGTCAATCAGCACGCGCTCGCCGAAGGCTTTGCTGAGGCCTTCGAAGTCGACAACGTTCTGGCCAAGGCGCTCGGCCACCGGGATAGTGATCTGCGCGGTCTGGCTCTGCTTCTCGCTCGCCTGCTTCAACAGATCTTCATAGCGTTGATAGCGTGCCTTGGATTTGGCCTGACGCGCCTTCGGCGAGGACGCAATCCATTCCTGCTCGC